>JAODGF010000191.1:805-2530 GCA_025464645.1 Methanosarcinales archaeon | reverse complement strand
TCACCCTTTATAAAGTTTTCCGTGATGACATCTTCAGCATCCTTATTCTGCGGAGTGAAATCGGTATTACAACAACCTCCAGCATCTGAGACCGTCAACCAATTCCACCAAAACATCCCTTTAAACCAGGGCTTGTTTTCAAATGTACCTTTCATTAATTCATCGAGTGAAGCATTTGAAGCATCACTTAAAGGGAAATAGGCGTCAATACCCAGAATATCTATCTTATCCCAGAAGGATACATTTTTATAGCCATCCCAATTGGCAGCATAGGCTTTCCTCTCGCTGATAACTGCAATTTAATTTAATATTAGTAATTAAATAATAAATATCATGACACTAAAATTTTTGGATAGGAAAGAAGAGGTAAAGAAAATAGAAGAGAAATACGGAAGCGACAAAGCCGAGTTTGTACTCATCTACGGACGGAGGCGAATTGGTAAAACTGAGCTCATAAAGAAGTTTATAGAAGAAAAAAGGGCTTTCTATTTCCTCTGCGAGAAGAATAAAATCGAAGTGGAGTCAGAAAGATTCCTGGAGCGATTCAACAGAAATTTTGACGTCTTCATAGAAGCAAGAAACCTTGAGGATTTTTTTGAAACAATAGGCACTCGATTTAAAAATGAGCGATTAATCGTTGCGATAGATGAATTCTCTTACTGGTTAGAAAGAGAAAAAGATAAAATCTCTTCACAATTTCAGTACATCGTGGATGAAATCCTGCCCGGGACAAAGATATTCTTAATCGTTTGCGGCTCTTTAGTAAGTACGATGGAGTCCTTGCTCGCTTATAAAAATCCTCTTTACGGAAGAGCGACTTTAAGACTGAAAGTTTTGCCCTTATCTTTCTTAGATGCCTGTGAATTCTTCAAAAAATTCGGCATCGATGATTTGGTAAAGGTGTATACATCTGTGGGTGGGATTCCAGCATATTTGAAGGAATTTAACGATTCTTTTACATTTGAAGAGAATGTAAACAGAACGTTCTTCAACAAGGATCACGTGCTCTTCGATGATGCTGAGAGATTGCTTAAGGACGAGTTGCGAGAGCCTTATGTATATTTATCAATATTGGAGCAGATAAGCGAAGGAGCAACAACTCTTTCAGAAATCTCATCGAAATCAAGAGTGGATGTAACGAATTTACCGAAGTATCTAAAGGTGTTAGAAAATATGGGTTTAATAAAGAAGTTTTATCCAGTAATAAGAGAAAAGAAGAGCAAGAGAGGGATTTACAAGATTATGGATAATTATTTTCACTTCTGGCTGAAATTTGTTCACAGGTATAAAGAAGAGATAGAGCTTGGTACAATGGAGTTCTCTGTGATCGCAAAAGAGTTCAATAGGTATGTTGGCGTAGTTTTTGAGGATTTAGCAAAGGAGTTTATTATAAAGAAGAGTTTTAATCTGCCCTTCCAGTTCATTAGAATAGGGAAGTGGTGGTATAAGGATAAAGAGATTGACTTAATCGCATTAAACGAGCATACGAAACAAATAGCTTTTTTTGAAGTTAAATGGCACGAGTTTGAACGAGAAAAAGAAGCAAAGAGGATTATTGAACAGCTAAAAGAAAAATCCGCGTTCGTCAACTGGTTTAACAATAAGAGAACGGAATATTTTGGCATAATTGCAAAGAAGATAGGAACGGAAGTGAAAGAATCCTTAAGAAATGAAGGATACTTGGTGTTTGACATGGGACAAAGACAAGGTAAAGGAGTTTGAGAA
>JAODGF010000191.1:0-778 GCA_025464645.1 Methanosarcinales archaeon | reverse complement strand
TATGCATATTCGCCGCTGCTCGTCCAGGCATCTACAACCACTGTCCTTCTTCCTGTTGGATATCCTATTGTGCCTATGTCTACATACGTGCCAGTCGAAACGTAGCGTGTTGGTCTAACCACCACATTGCTATTTTGCTTTAGATAGGTAACTCTTGCCCAGCATGGCTTGTTTACAGTGTAATAAATCCGTGACGTGCTTCCTACGGTATAGTATGAGGAGCCTGCCCATGTATTGACTGTGAATGTGGTTGGTGGAGTAGGCGTCGGGGCACGAGGCCATACATAGACCCATATTACGTTGCTCTGTCCAGTACTGCTTCCAACTGCTATAATTCTATGCCATCCCACGGTGTCGCCGATAAACCGGAAGTAGTAGTATCCCGAATCTCGCCATCCCCAATCTCTTTTGTCTAACCTACCACTTGGATATCTCTCCTCCGTCGAAATCCATTGGTATTGATCGTTCTTCAGGAGCATATATGTCCAATCCCCTTGATATATGGCTGAGGAACGCATAGTCCATCTTCCATTGTAAAGAATCCAAAGTTGAGGTCCTGATACTACTCCCATATATGGTAGAGTGCCTCCAACGTTTATCAACTCCCCCTCATTGGTAGGTGTCATCTCTGTGAAAGGAGGTGTTTGGGATAATTCTTCCCCACTCCATTTTATTCCAGTTGACGCCTGTGGGGTAGTTGAAGGTTGTTCTGTGGAATATTGTGGATAATAGTCCACATATGGTACTGGCTCTGATGGATATGGTTCTGGTGTTGGAT
>JAODGF010000070.1 GCA_025464645.1 Methanosarcinales archaeon | reverse complement strand
CATATCCTTCAATATAATAAAGTGGCAGGATAAAGAACCCTGTCCGACAGGTTCTTATCTGTTATTGATGTGACAATTTTAAAGTTTATAAATGCGGAGTATGGGTTTCATTATATAAAATGAGCGAAACAAAAAAAGTGAAGGATTTAAGGGCAGGTAGCTCGGTTGATTCCACCTTTCTGGTAATGGAGAAGGAACTAAAGGAGTTTATCACGAAAGAAGGTTACTACCTGCAGGTGAAATTAGGCGATAGCGCGGGCAGTATATGGGGTAAGTGCTGGGAGAAAGCCGAAGAAGTTGCATCTCGGTTTGAACCCGGCGATATCGTTCGTATAAAGGGCGTGGTGGAATCCTTCAGAGGGCGCTTACAGCTAATCTTCACGCCTGAAGGGTTTGAAAGAAGCACCGAACCATACACCATCGCCGAATATCTGCCGAGGACATCGAAAAACATAGACTTTTTGTTAGCTGAAATAGTAAAAACCGCAGAAGGGATGGAAAATGAGTATTTAAAGCGAGTGGTTTTCTCTTTCCTCAACGACCCCGAGTTTACAAAATTATTTAAAAAGGCACCTTCCGCTAAGATTCATCACCATAATTACATCGGCGGGCTGATAGAGCATACTCAGTCTGTTGTGGCGATATGCGAAACCATCTCCGGGCTATACCCTGAACTTGACCGGGATTTGTTACTTGCGGGTGCCATCCTGCATGATATAGGGAAAACAGCAGCTTATGAATACGCATTTCGGATAGACGTAACAGAAGAGGGTGGGCTGGTGGACCATGTCGTTCTGGGTTATCGAATGGTAGAGGAAAAGATAAAAGGAATAAAAGGTTTCCCGGAAGAACTCGAACTAAGATTGCTGCATCTCATCCTGAGTCATCATAATTACGGTGAATGGGGCTCTCCGGTGAAACCATTGTTTGCAGAGGCAGAAGCATTATGTTATGCAGACTTGCTCGATTCCCAGCTCAAGGAATTCTTGCAGATACAGAAAAGAGCGGAGGCAAAAGGGAGAGATAGTGTATGGAGTGATTACAGCGGGAGATTAGACCGTTTCTTTTATCTGGGCAGAAAACAGAAGGAAAGAACTAAAGAAGGATATGAGATCATATAGAGATATAACTACAGAGAGCATTTTAGAGCTAATAAAGCTGCCCGATTTGCTCTCTATCCTCAATGCATTATTCGGCTTCTCTGCTATACTTCTTGTGCTTAGTGGAGTAAATGAAAGAGCAATTAAAAGTGCGCTGGTTTTGATCTTAGTAGCTGCTGTGGTTGATGGATTAGACGGCATGGTAGCGAGGAATATGGAGAGCTCGCCCATAGGTAAATATCTTGATTCTCTTGCTGATATGGTCTCCTTTGGTGTTGCACCTGCAATTGTTGCTTACGTGTTTCTCAATGAGTATTTACATGGCTATGCTTACGTTACGCTGGCTCTTTGCGGTGCGTACATGATAAGCGGGATGCTAAGGCTTGCGAGGTTCAACGCAACGCCTTCCTTTCAAAAAGATTTTGAAGGATTTCCCATTACAGGGAGTGCGATTTTTTTAGCTTCTTTTATGCTCGTATTTATCGAATTACATCTTCCATTTTACCCGTATTCTTTCCCCCTGATTGTTTTAATGGGCATTTTAGCGGGGCTTATGATCAGCAGGATAAAGTATAGAAATATGAGGGATGGGAGAATAGTGATACCGGTAGGGATTGTCTTTTTCATGCTGTTCTTCTTTTATAAATTCTTCTCTCTGTCCTTCGTTTATCCCGCATTCGCTATTGTTACGTTAACCGTGTTTTATATATGTAGCCCTTTAATATTAGCAAAACACAAACCAAATTAATGTATTTATATAAGAAAGCACAAAGTTTATTTGAATCTCTTTATGAAGTAGGATTATAATCGGGAGCGAATCATGAAATTCATAAGATGGTTTGAGGAAGTAGGAACAAGAGATGTAGCCTTAGTGGGTGGTAAAAATGCATCGCTTGGCGAGATGATCCAGAATTTGACTGAAAAGGGCGTGAACGTTCCCTCTGGTTTTGCCATTACTGCTGAGGCTTACAGATACGTGATAGAAGAAGCAGGCATACGAGAAAAAATCGCGGATACGCTGGCGGGCTTGGATACGCACGATATGGAAAACCTGTCCGAGCGAGGCAGCAAAATAAGAGATATGATAAAAAATGCGGGGTGCCCAAAAGAGCTGGAGGAAGAGATAAGACTTGCTTATAGACAAATGGAAAAAAGGTATGGAGAAGGAGTTGACGTGGCGGTGAGAAGCAGTGCAACCGCAGAAGACCTTCCTACCGCGTCATTCGCGGGACAGCAAGAGACGTACCTGAATGTAAGAGGAGAAGAAGAGCTGGTGGAGAAGGTTATGGAATGTTTTGCTTCTTTATTCACTAATAGAGCAATATCTTATCGAGTGGATAAAGGATTTGACCATCTCAGTGTCTATCTCTCGGTTGGCGTGCAGAAGATGGTTCGTTCGGATTTAGCGTGCTCCGGAGTTATGTTCTCGATAGATACCGAATCTGGTTTCCGCGATGCAGTTTACATCACGGGGGCATACGGCTTAGGGGAGAATGTCGTGCAGGGGACGGTAAATCCAGACCAGTTTTATGTTTTTAAACCGACCTTAAGGGAAGGATTTAGACCGATTGTAGAGAAGAAACTGGGAACGAAGAGAAAGAAACTGGTGTATAAAGAAAAAGGGTCGGGGACAAAGCAAAAGAAAGTTGAAAGAGAAGATCAAAGAAGGTTTGTACTGACTGACGATGAGGTGCTCACGCTTGCAAGGTGGGCTTGCATTATAGAAGACCATTATGGGACGCCCATAGATGTCGAATGGGCAAAGGATGGGAGAACCAACGAGCTCTTTGTGGTACAGGCGAGACCGGAAACAGTGCATTCACAAAGAAACCTCGCGGTCTCTGAGACCTATGTGCTGGAGGAAGATAGGGATTTGCTTAGAGAGGAAGGGAAGCTGTTGGTCCAGGGAGAGGCTGTTGGTACTAAAATTGGGTATGGTGAGGTAAATATAATAGAGAGCGCGAGTGATATTCATAAATTCGAGCCAGGGCAGGTTCTGGTTACCGACATGACGGACCCGGATTGGGAGCCGATAATGAAAGTGGCAGGTGCGATTGTAACGAATAGGGGTGGAAGAACCTGCCATGCAGCTATAATTTCCAGGGAACTTGGAATACCCTGTGTAATTGGGACGGTTAAGGGGACAAAGGTATTAAAAGGCGTAAAGGATGTTACGGTAGATTGTTCAGAAGGTATGGGGATAATATACAAAGGAAAGTTGAATTACCGGATAGAAAAGCTGACACTGGACAAACTGCCAAGAACTCGCACCCGGATAATGATGAATGCGGGTGTACCGGAAAATGCATTTGTTCAGGGTCAAATTCCGAACGATGGCGTAGGGTTAGCACGAGAGGAATTCATTATTAATTCCTATATAGGCATACATCCCCTGGCACTGATAGAATATGAAGAATTAAAGAGAAGAGCAGAGGGGGATAAAAAGATAGCCAGGGTAATTAAAGAGATAGAAGAGAAAAGCGCCTCGTATGAGGACAAAGTAGAATTTTTCATTGACAATTTAGCAAGGGGGATAGGAAAGATAGCAGCGGGATTTTATCCCAACGAGGTGATTGTGAGGTTATCGGACTTTAAGACGAATGAGTATGCCAATTTAATTGGTGGGTATCTGTACGAGCCCGAGGAAAGCAATCCAATGATAGGCTGGCGAGGCGCCTCTCGTTATTATGATCCTAAATTCAAGCCGGCATTTGGGTTAGAGTGCAAAGCGATACGGAAGGTAAGAGAAGAGATGGGTTTGACCAATGTAAAAGTGATGGTTCCATTTTGCAGGACGCCGGAAGAAGGAAGAGAAGTGATAAAAGCAATGGAGGAGTTCGGATTGAAACAGGGTGAAAATGGATTGGAGGTGTACGTGATGTGTGAGATACCCTCAAATGTCATTTTGGCGGATGAATTTGCGGATGTGTTTGATGGGTTCAGTATCGGGTCGAATGATTTAACGCAACTAACACTTGGTTTAGATAGAGATTCTGACCTGGTGGCGCACATATTTGATGAGAGAAACGAAGCTGTGAAAAGACTGGTGAAGCACGTTATAGAAGTTGCGCATGAACACGAGCCGAGGAGGAAGATAGGGATATGCGGACAGGCGCCGAGCGATTTCCCAGAATTTGCGGAGTTTCTGGTCGAGTGTGGAATAGATTCGATGTCTTTGAATCCTGATGCGATAATATCTACAAGGTTAAATGTAGCAGAAGTGGAGAAGCGGATAGATGTATATCAAGATAAGAGCGGTTGACGTAGTAAGGGTGCCGCCGAGGAGATTGGGGGACGATTTGCAGGTTGTAGTGAAAGAGATGTTACAAGAGAAGCTGGAGGGGCGGCTGGATAAAAAGATAGGGATGTTCATTGCAATACTGGACGTTGCGGATATAAAGGAAGGAAGGCTGATGATAGGAGACCCCGGCGTTTATTACGAAACGGTCTTTGACGCGCTTGTTTTTAGACCCAAGATGCAAGAGATAGTGGAAGGGGAAGTAGTAGAGATAGTAGAATTTGGCGCTTTTGTGCAGATAGGTCCGTTAGATGGGTTACTGCATATCAGTCAGATTACCGACGAATATATCTCTTATGATGAGAAGGGAGCAAAACTTGTTACCAAGGATACCAACAGGACATTAGGAGAGGGGGATAGGCTGCGAGCAAGAATAGTTGCAATTTCGCTTAACGAAAGGGACCCAGGGGACAGCAAGATTGGATTAACAATGCGACAGCCGGGATTGGGTAAATTAGAGTGGATAGAAGAAGAGAGGGAGAAAGAGAGGGAGAAGGGATAAATTCCAATGTCAAATACTACCAAATCCCAACTAAACCCTTAGTATTGGGCTTTGGGTTTTGTTTGGTAGTATTGGTATGTATTTGGATTTGGGATTTTTAAGGAGCTAAACAAATATAAAAGGGATAATGGAAAAAGCGTGCAGGGACTGCCATAGGATAGTGGAAAGCGGGAAATCGGTATGCAAATGCGGGTCTAATTCGATCAGTAAAGATTGGAGTGGGTATATAGTGATTGTAGATGCGGAAGGCTCAGAGATAGCGAAGAAGTTAGGGATAAAGAAAGAGGGGAGATATGCATTAAAGGTACGGTAAAGATAGACTGTAACAATGAAAGATATTTTTAACATTTTGTACAGTTTTCTTCTTTACAAAAAAGAAAAAGTGTTAAGATGAAAATAGAGATAACAGAGGAGAGGGAGAATCAGCTACTGGGGAGGAAGGAAGTATTTTTTAGATTGAAGCATGAAGAAGAGGGAGAGAGGGGAGGGGCTTCGCCAAGCAGAGCCCAGGCACGAGATGCCTTGACAAAAAAGCTCCGGTGCAATCCGAATCTCCTTGTAATAGATAGAATGAGAACGGAGTTTGGAAAGTGGGAGACGGTAGGCTATGCGAAGGTATATGAAAGCGAAGATAGGTTAAGAGCAATCGAGAGAGAACATATAATAAAGAGAAATTTTGGTGGTCTGAGCGAAGGAGAAGGGTAAGGAGAAAAGAAAGATGGCGTCAATTCATACGTTTTACGAGTTGAAAGAGAAGAAAGGAGAAGGGAAGGCAAAGGTGGGATTGCACAGGAAGCGGAAGGTATGCCCCAGGTGTGGAGCAGGAGTGTTTTTAGCCGAGCATAAAGACCGGTATTCATGTGGGAAATGTGGTTATACTGAGTTCAGGAAGAAATAGAGGAGCTTTATTTTATGCTTTTACTTTTTTCTTCACTTTCGCTTTTTCTACGCCTCTTTTATATTTCTTTCCTTCCTTCCGCTCCACATACCACCTCAATATCCCTGCGTTTAGCAGCCAGGTGTTCATCAAATCCATCATGAGACCGAACAAAAGCACGACGGAAATGGCTTTTAAGATGAAAATATCGAGATAAAAGGAGACGAGGAACATTGCGAATACCGCAGCCAGTGTCGTTGAAGTCATCGTTATACCAGTCTTCATTGCACTTCGTAGCTTCTCGTTTATGTCACCTTTTTTATGCAGTAGATTTCTCGTCAATAAAATATCAGAGTCCACAGAATAGCCTATGAGCATAAGTAATGCGGCTACTGTGCCCAGTGATAATTCCATCCCGATTGCATCCATGCAGGCAACTGCGATGAGGATGTCAGAAAAAGCGGACAAAACGACAGCAAAGGAAGGGACAAAAGTTCGGAATACCACGAAAACGACGATTGCCATCAGAACAAAAGCGATTATCAGAGCGCGTAATGCCTGAGTTTGGTATTGTTTGCCAAACACCGGACTTATACTCTCTATTTCATAGGTTCCAACTCCATATTCTTTGTTAAGCATGTCAATCAGGAGATCATACTTTGGTGAAGTGCTTGTCATATCGAGTTCTATCCTCTTTTCTTTTCCTATACCCGTATTGGCAATGAGTGTAACGGGGAAATCGGAGAATTTTGCGGTTAGCTCTTCTCTTGTTTCGTCTGTGCTTATTTTCACCCACGTTCCGCCTTTGAAATCCATTCCTAAGTGTACTGGCGAATCTATGCTTAGCTGTGTGGAGGTGAGCAGGACTAAAGAGACGAGCAATATGATTAGAGGTATAGCAACCAATTTCTTCACAGAATATTTCGTGATGTCTATTTTTTCAAACAAACTTTCTCTTTCTTTCATCTTCCCCTTATTCTCAATGTTTTACGTGAAGTAATATAAACTTGACTTTGTCACATTTTAAATTTACCGCAGAGAACGCTGAGTTCGCAGAGAAAATATGTACATCCTCTGCGTTCTCCCTGAACTCTGCGGTTAATCTGACAATGTCAAGTATAAAAGCTCATACCTTCAATTTCACACTCGACTTCCCGGGTGGCAGAAAGCTCAATATCTTATCCTGTGTTGCTATTCGCTTAATCTCCTCTTTGTTTTCGTCCTTTGCACTGTCAATAAAGAATTTCACAATTTCCTTTGAAAGCTCATTTTTTTCCAGACCATCACCGGGCACAAGTTCTACGAAATTATCCAGCCTGCTCTTTTGCGACTCTGAAGAAGGGCATGCAACCAATCGCTTTTTATCCTTTTCAATCCCTATACACAGCCCTAACGGCGCCTTAAAATACTTCCTCTTACCTCGCACTACAAAACTCCCCTTCTTTATATACTCCCCGGACGGCGGTGTCTTGCTTACCTGCTTGCCGGTAACGCAATAGCATTCGCCTTCATAGAACCCGTATTTCCACAAGTTAGAATAAGAAGTTGCGAATTGTGCTATTTCCCTTAACCCTTCCTCAGAAACTTCTTTTCCTCCTGTTTTCGCGATTACCACCGGTGCACCCTCTGCTTGCGTATGGAAAAAAAGGTCGGTGGGTTCCATATGCTTCTTAGCAAGTATTTCATTGGAGGTTGCGTCTTTCCCCCCTACAACGAGAAAACCATCTGAAGTCCAAAACCATCTAAACCGCTCATACCACTCCTCCTTCTCTCTCCTCACTTCTTTTCTCTTTGGCATCAACTCCTCTTCTACCCTTACCTCTTTCTCCTTTTCCCGGCTTATCTTAGCTTGTGTCTCCTCCATCGCTCTCTCCACACCCGCCCTCTTCTTCCTGAATGCTTTTGCCTTCTCGTAATACGCATTTGCATTCTTGTGCAGAGAAACCGAAGTATCAATCTCAAGTTGAAGCTCGGTATTCGGCAGCGTCAAAGTGACAACTTTCCTTTTTTCGCCCATTTCACGCAAGATATCTTCTATCTCGGTATAGCGTGCATAAATCAACTCCCCCTTTTCTATGCATTCCTTTTCTTTTATTGTGAATTTGCGAAGCGCCTGGGCTTGCTCATTCAAAATTCGCTCGTACTTCTCAATCTCCTTCTCTCGCTTATCTATCGCTTTTTCTTCTATCTCTTCTGCTATTTGAGTAGTGAAAAAATCATCCGCAGCGTCATTAAAAGAGGGAAAAAACACTTTTTCTTTGGTTTCATATATGCTCAACTCAAAGGGAAGAACATCTACTTTTCCTTCCTTTTCTACTACGATGTGTGCTTTAAGCTTGGATTTGTCATTTGTGATTATCGGCTCAAATATGCGAAGTATTGTAGCATGAATAGCTTTTATTTCGTTTTCTGTGAGTTCATTTGCCTTCTTTTTGTTATCAATTCCTGCTTTTTTGCATACTTCTTCCGCATATAATCCACCCAGACCCAATTCTGATGCAAGAACCCTGATGATGTCTTTATCGCGGGAGGATTTGCACAGCGTCATTAAATCATCTTCGCTCATTTTCAAGGGATTCCCTCTCGAAGGAGGTCGTTTATAATTCTCGCCTACTTTTATTTTCCTTGATGCGAAGCTCTTTCTTTTCAAAGGCAGCATAATTTTCCCGGTTTCATCAATGACTACCACGTTTCCCCTCGGAAGCAACTCAGCAATCAAACTGAGTTTTTTATCCCACCGCTCTATCGTTATCTCAACTATTCTGTCGAAGTCGAGTTGTCGTATTTGAGAAATCCTGCCACCGCCGAGATGTTTCCTGAGGAACATAGAGAAGTTGGAAGGCATTCTCGGTGAAGGTCTCTTATATTTAGTGATGTGAATTCTTCTCCCGGCTTCGATAATCAAATCAATCCCTCCTTTCTCCTTTTGATGTAGTTTCAGTCTTATTTCTTCTTTTCCAGGTTGATATGCTTTCACGATTCTTGCTCCTAAAAGCTCTTGTAGTTCAGTAACGATAGCTGCTATGTCCACACTGCTCATTGAATCCTTCATCAATCAATCCNNATGAGAATCGGCATAATTGCGATACAGGGAGATGTGGAGGAGCACGTCATCGCATTGGAGCAGACTTTAGCAGAGCGTGGAGAGGAAGGAGAAGTGGTGAAGATAAAGCATCGAGGAATAGTGTGCTCATGCGACGCCGTTGTTATACCGGGAGGGGAAAGCACAACGATAGGCAGGCTAATGGAACGAGAGGGTATCTTCTCGGAGATAAAAGAAGCAGCATGGGAAGGGAAACCGATTTTGGGCACCTGTGCAGGGATGGTATTACTTGCGAAAGAAGGCGATGAAGAAGTCGCAAAGACAGGACAGCCACTGCTCGGTTTAATGGACATAAAAGTAAAGAGGAACGCATTTGGCAGGCAAAGGGAATCCTTTGAGGTATTGTTGAAGATGAGCCTTTTTGACGAGCCTTTTCATGCAGTCTTTATTAGAGCACCTACTATAACTTATGCAGCAGATTCGGTAGACGTGTTAGCCACGCTAAATGGGCAAATAGTAGCCGCAAAGCAAAGAAATATATTGGCGCTTTCTTTTCATCCCGAACTTACCGAAGACCGAAGAATACATCATTATTTCCTCGATTTAGGCAAACGATAAAGGCAAATCTCATCGATCGACGACAACCAAGCTTCCGTATTTAGAAATGGTTCTTAAATTGGCTTTTTTATCCTCATAAAGCTTGACTTGTGCAACCGCAGCCTTCATGATTTTATCCCTTCTTGTCTTGAATAACCCAAGAACTCAGAGGATGGTGCCCAAAGGAGTCGGTATCCATGAATCGTCTCTTCTGGCATCATCCCATCTCCAATTCCCTCATCATCTCATCCATCGAGTATATCCCACTCTTTTCTTTACCGTTAATCCATTCAATAGCTTTTATCGCACCCTGAGCGAAAGCTTCTCGGCTGTGTGCTCGGTGTATTATCTCTAAGCGTTCTCCTTTGCCCGCATACAATACAGTATGGTCGCCAACGATGTCACCTGCACGCACTGCATGTATCCCAATCTCCTCATCTGTTCTTTCCCCTGTTATGCCTTGCCTACCGTAAACAAATTTCTTCTCACCTTTTGTCAGACGGCTGGCGATAATTTCAGCGGCTTTTACCGCGGTCCCACTTGGAGCATCTTTCTTATGCGAATGATGCATCTCTATAATCTCCACGTGATATTGGTATGCTTGAAGATGTCCTGCTGCTTCGGCAATCAATTTCCAGAAGATATTCACACCGATAGAGAAGTTAGGAGATATAATAGCCGGCACATGGTCTTTTATAGCGTTTTCCATCTCTTTTAACTGCTCCTCCGAAAATCCTGTGGTGCCAACCACAAGCTTCACTTTATTCCGGGATGCTACTTTAACATTTTCAACCGCTGCCGTGGCATTCGTGAAATCCACGAATACATCCGGCTTAACTTCCCTTAGCACGGACTCCATCGCATCAGGATTCGATATTCTTATTCCCCGCTCTATCTCTTCTCCTACACCACTCGGGTCAAAACCAGCTACCAATTCCATATTATCGTTTTCCGACACGCTTTTCACTACCTGACTACCCATTCTGCCTTTTGCTCCCGCAACCGCTACTTTTATTACCATGATTAATTCAAAAGTGGGTTAGTTCTTTAAAACCTTTAAAAACTTTTATGTTTCTTTGATCAACCTTTCTTAGGGAAAGAAAGTTTGAGCTTTCTCTCTAAAAATAGGTTTGCTTATGCTACGAATAACATTTTTAGGAACTGGTGGCTCGACACCCACGCCGAACAGGAATCCATCTGCAATAGCGGTAAATAGAGAAGGGGAATTGATGCTATTTGATTGTGGAGAAGGAACGCAGCGACAGATGATGCGCGCAAAGACAGGAATGACGCTAAACTCCATTTTCGTCACACATTTCCATGCCGACCATGTGCTCGGTATTCCAGGTTTGTTACAGACGATGGCGCTGCAGGGTAGGAAAGAGCCGCTGGCGATATACGGTCCAAGGCACGTGGATAAATTCCTGTACCATCTTCTGGCTTTGGGTTATGCCGGAAGGAGTTTTGAGGTAAAAGCGATAGAACTGAGACCTGGGGATGTAGTAAGAAGAGCAGGGTATAGGATAAGAGCGATAAAAACGGTGCACAACGTAGTAAGCATAGGATATGTATTAGAAGAAGATATGCGACCTGGAAGGTTTAATAGAGAAAGAGCGGTGGAACTCGGCATCAAACCCGGTCCTCTATTTTCTAAACTTCAATCAGGGCATTCTATTTCGGTGGATGGAAAAGAGATAAGACCTGAGCAGGTCTTAGGTCCTCCGAGACCCGGCAGGAAAATTGTATATACCGGTGATACAAGACCCTGCGAAAGCGTGATAGAAGCGAGCAAGGACGCTGACTTATTAATACACGATGGCACTTTGTCAGAGGAAACGAAAGAATATGCGATTGATTACATGCATTCAACCGCCTTAGAAGCTGCGGAAGTGGCGAAAAAGGCATGTGTAAGAAAACTTATCCTGACGCACCTCAGTGCGAGGTATTCAGACTTAGGGGGAGCAAGCAAGCTGGAAGAAGAAGCACGGAGTGTGTTCGAGCATAGCGAAGTTGCGAGAGAGTTAATGGTATTAGAAATACCTTATAGAGATAAAAAATAAGCATTTAGTTAAATTTGACTTCGTAGGCGAGTGAGGGAGTGAGGAGAGTAAGCCCCCTTCTGTTTCGGCAGCATTTATCTACGCGCCTACTCTAATTGAGGTTTGCACCCACGAGGTTGGTCGTTCCATCCGTAACCATACGACCTCATCCTTACGGAATCATCGCTTTAGTATGGTACGGTATCGTTTCTATACCAGAGCCAAGACTCTCGCCTTATGTCCTCACGACATTCGTGTTTTCGCGGTGGAGGGACTTTCCTCAGCCAACCCTTCGACAAAAGAGTTGTCCGGCAGCTGCCCTTCCTCTCTCCCTCAAATTATAGATTATTCTATTGCAATATATATTTCTTCTGTTATCGCCGGATAATCGGTATGATATCGCTGATTCCCCTGTTACCTCCTCCCTCTTCCTTTATATCTGTATATTCTTCTCCTCCTTCATATATCCCGCCAAATATCCATTTTGGCTCCACACCCGTCATTATCGCCGTTACTCTCGCCATCCCGTTGTAATCATCATTTATCCTCGCTCCCCATATCACATTTGCATCGTGATTCAGGTCGTAGGTAAGCAACTCTACAATATCGTTTGTCTCCTTCATCGTAAGGTCCGACCCGCCGGTGATGTGAATAAGAGCTCCTTTCGCCCCTCGATAGTCCGCTTCTAAAAGCGGATGATCGAGAGCATCGGATACAACTGCTTCGGGCTTGTTCTCCGCTTTCGTCGTCTCGCCAACGAGCATCACAGCAACACCTCCCTCTGCCATCACCGCCTTGAGGTCAGCGAAGTCAAGATTCACCAGTGAAGGTTTTGTTACCGTTTCTGCTATGCCCTGTATCGTACTTGCGATCAGCGCATCCATCGTTTTAAAGGCATCATTTACCGGTAGATTCCCAGCGTATTTTAGCAATTTGTCATTCTCCAGCACGATAACCGTATCTGTTGCGTTTCTCAATTCCTCTATGCCTTCCGCAGCTCTTTTTCTCCTTATTCTCTCCGCTTCGAATGGGAAAGAGACCATTGCAACTACAATTGCTCCCGCTTCCTTCGCTACTTCTGCAACAATCGGCGAAGCTCCTGTGCCCGTTCCACCGCCCATTCCCGCAGTGAGGAACACAAAGTTTTTACCTGCTAACAATCTTTGTAATTCCTCCCTATCTATCTCAGCTGCCTTTCTACCCACCTCTGGAGAGCCCCCAGCACCTAATCCCCGTGTGAGCGATTTCCCTATTAATACCTTCTTTTCGCAGCTTATCGAATCCAGGTGCAGCTTGTCTGTGTTTATCGCTATCCTGTTTACGCCATTCAGCCCTCCTAAACGCTCCAATCTACTCATAGAATTGTTCCCTGCTCCGCCTACGCCAACAATTGCTATCTGAGGTACACCAAACCAATCCTCCTCCTCCTTTACCTCTTCTGGACTGTGTCCAAACATTCTTTCCATTTTTTCCACCTTTTCTTTTTCTACTTCATGCATTTTTGTAATTGTCTTCTTAAGAAGAAGGGGTTATATAAAACTTTCGAATAGTGTAATATATAGTTTTTAGAAAAGCTTTTTAGAAGTAGATCTATAATAGACATCATCCTTCTCAGGGGAAAGGAGAAATAGAAATGGTGGAGAAATTCAATGAAAGGGCGAATGCATTAGCTACCGAATATTGGCGATTAAAAGGAATAACAGCCGATAAAACTGGTGAGAATAAGTTAGAAGAGATAGAAGAGCTATTGGAAAAGGGGATAGGGGGAAAGCTAAGGGAGAAATTGGATGCAGAAGCAAAGAAGCTGAGAAAAGAGAAGGAAGATAGAAATAGCGCGTTTTTGAGGTTAGAGGAAATTAAAAGGGAGGTATTAGAGCTAACAGCGGATTTAGCCCCAAATCTTGACCTTTTTGAAGGGAACTTCTTTCCATACGATAGTGAACACGAGCCACTTTCTGAGAACTATTTTTCCGCTCTCACCGATGTCTTTTTTGGCAAGCCACAGCCAAGTATTCGATTCAAAGAAGCTATTTTCTCTAAGGAGGGGATAGAAGTTCACTCTGAGGAAGATTCGTCTTTGAAAGTCTTGGGGTATGTAACAATGATAATACAGGAGACAGCGAGGAAGATGCTTGGCATGGAAAATGAAATAGATAAGAGCTGTATGCTACTCAAGCAGAATGAATACGCTTTTATTGTACTGCAGACGCTGATTAAAGAGGGGGGAAGACTGCGGATTAGGGAAATAAAAGAGATTTCTCACCGCGAGGATAGGGAATATAAAGAGCTTATGAGAGATATTTATGACAAAGAGCTTATTAATAGCATAGCGTATTTAATGAGCGATGAATGGAAATATAACCTAATAAGGGAACATGACGGTGAATATGAAGCGACAGACTTTGGCGAATGGGTATGGAGATTTTGTAATGCGGAAGCGAATAAAGGTGAAAGGAAAGGGAAACGAAAAGGGTCTTCAAATTCAGGTTTGAATATACATAAGATACTAAAGATCTTAAAGAGGTGAAACAGAGATGAAAGTGGAGAGGAAGAAGGAAAAAGAAGGGAAGGAGAAAGTAATTGCTTACTTAAGGTCCAAACTATTTCCATGGAATTTCATTTTTGAGGACGTTGAAGAGGATGCGATAGAACATTTTGTTACGTACGCAATCCAAATTTGTGAAGGAAAGGGGATAGAGAAGAGGAGTATTTCTACCGATGAAGGAGCAGTAAAAGAGTTGATCACAAGGGAAGTAAGAGAAGCAGTGAATGATTATCTATTTGACCCGGAAGATAAAGGGATGATAAGGATGCATGGTAAATTTGCGGTCAGCTATCCTTTTGCATTCACTCAATGTTTGGTTCATACAATTTTATACCGGCTTGGACTCGAAATGAGCGATGTGGTGGATGTAAAAGCGATTAGTGAATTATTGGGGGTGAATATAAAAGAGATAAAAAGGAGTGAACTCTTTATCAGGGACTTAATATCTAGGAATGAAAAGAAGGCGATGAAGATGTTTGGTAAATCCATATTGGATAGGAAAGTTATAACGGCGGGGGGGGATTATATAGGGAGTGTTTGTGATATTATGTTTGATATCGAAACAGGAAATGTGGGCGGATTAATAGTAAATCAGCAGAAAGGTGTGGGATCGAAAAAAAACAGGATATCCATGCAGGATGTGCGTTTAAATACATATAGTAAAAATGTTGTTTTAAAATATTCAAATTATTAAGAAAAAAGCGAAAGAGATAGTTTTTATATAAGATGAGGGACAATAGTAAGTGGATGAAGAATGAAAAAGGGGGGATAAAATGAGGGTATTTGTGATAGGTTACGGACAAGCAGGAGGAAGAATAGCGGATGCATTTTTAGAGTTTGCGAAGCGAACAGGTCAGAATTTTGTCATTCGTGCATTGGCTATTAACACAGCGAAGTCGGATTTGATTGGAATAAAGAACATACCAATGGAAGACAGGTTGCTTGTAGGAGAGTCACTGACGAAAGGGCATGGGATAGGAGCTGATAACGAATTGGGGGCGAAAGTTGCCACTGATGAGATTTACACGATACAAAGTGCAATAGATAAACGAGGTACGCATCAGGTGGACGCTTTTCTGGTAATAGCGGGTTTAGGAGGAGGAACAGGTTCCGGTGGTGCTCCAGTATTAGCAAGGAGGCTGAAGAAATTATATGAGGAGCCGGTTTATGGACTTGGAATATTGCCGGCGAAGGAAGAAGGGAGTTTATATTCTTTAAATGCTGCGAGAAGCCTGATGACTTTCATGAAGGAAGTTGACAATCTTTTCCTCTTCGATAACGACGCATGGAAGACCGGAGGAGAGACGGTAAAAGAAGCATTTGCGGACATAAATGAAGAGATAGTGCGGAGATTCGGGATTTTATTTGGCGCAGGCGAAGCGAACGAAGTGGGACAGATGGTAGTGGATGCCGCTGAGATAATTAACACGCTTAAAGGAGGCGGAATATCAACAATTGGATATGCGGCGGAAGAAATAGGAAGCGAAGGATTATTAAAGAAGTTCTTTGGTAAGAAAGGGACCTTGGAGAAGATGGATGCAGTTACAAGGATTACTTCTTTGACGAGGAGAGCGGTAGCGGGCAGATTAACGATTCCATGTGATGTCTCAACCGCGGAAAGGGCGTTGATAATAGCAGCAGGACCTCCTAAAGAGTTGAGTAGAAAGGGCATGGAGAAATCGAAGGAGCGGATAGAAGAGATGATAAGAGGAACAGAAGTACGAGGAGGGGATTTTCCGGTTGTAAAGAGTGGGCATGTAGCAACAATTGTTCTGCTCTCGGGCGTATCGGACATCCCAAGGGTAAAAGAGATACAAGAGCTGGGAGCAGAAGCACAGGCGAAACTGAAAGCGGTGTCAAGCGAAAAGGAGCGCGAATATAAGGAGTTAATGGATACAAATAGCACTATAAAGCCTCTGTTCTGAGGAAAGATAGGGGATGGTGATGAGGTTGAAAAAGAAGTTAGTATTTTTGTTAATATTGGCGGTTTTTTTGATGCCGATATGTACGAGCGCAGGCGCCATTGCGAAAGAGCTTGATGGGGCGACATTGCAAAAATCCCCATTTGTGAATGCTGAAGTAAAGAGCATAAGCTACGATAAGGTATATGGGACCGAGATGGTAAAAAATGGGAGTGAAGTTTCCATAAAAGTTGTATTAACTAATATAAGTAAAGAGATAGACCACTCTACACTCTTTTTTTATTCTGATTTGGTAGGAGCAGAGGGGCATATAAGGGAGGAAGTACTCAAGAGTGGCAGTTCTTATAAGCTAGACCACAAAAAAGCAGGAGAAGAAGTTGTAGTAATTTGGTCGGGAACAGCACCGGAAGTGAGGAAGCAAAAGCCAATCACTCTGTTAAACATAACGCAGGAGACAACAGAAGGTAAATATGTAGTGGAAGCTATAAAAGAGGATGTATCATCGGAGATAATTTATGATGCTCTCAACGCGTGGCATAAAGCGGACGAAGAGATAAAAAAGGCAAATTGGACAATTTCTAATGCCACGGAAGCCGGGTTTGATGTGTCAGAGGCGAAAACGAGTCTGGAAACAGCAAATTTATATTTAGGAAATGCTAAGGATGCTTATTGGCAAGGTAGAGCGGAAGATTCAATAGCGGCGGCAAAAAATGCTTCTCATTATGCTGAACTTGCTAAAGAAAAGGCAGAATCGGCAGTTGCATCTACAAAGTCCATGAATTATGCGATTATTGCTGCGATAGTGATTATTGCAATTGTGGTATTTGTATTTTTAATTAGACAAAGGAGAAAGAAAAGGGGGATCTACTAAAAAATAAATACGGCTTTGATTATATAGATGCTTGGATTTTTAGTGGTTTAGCGGTTTATTTTTTAGTTCTATAGCCTCCGCTTGGTCGAGATTTTTGGTTTATATTATATAAGAGCTATGCAAAATAGTTATACGATGATGGCAAGCTCAAATATCCCAAGGTTCATGATGCCCTATTTACAGGATGCAATAGAGTTCCCTGACCTTGACACCTTATCTTCGATTCTCGGAATAAAAAGAAAGGACGCGGAGAAGGTGGTGATAAGAAACAAAGAGGATTTAGCGGGCTATAAAGTGAGAGATGTCTTCTGCACCAAAGAAACGAGAGAATTAGAGAAAGAGCTTTTGGAAATTCTCTCTACCTATGCAGCCACAAAAAATGGAAGAGACATGGTTCTCACACTTACTCCTTCTCTTGACAAAGCGGACTTGAAAAGGAGATTCAGGGCTGTGCGTGAGAGCGAGAATTTAAAGAAGCTAATGGGCGAAGACAAAATAGCGCGAGTGCGAGAAACGATTTCTAAAGCAGGGATAGAAAAGATGAACTTTGGGAAACCGCCTCTCATTGCTATTCGTAGCAGAGGAATCGAAGCGAAGATAAAGGAAAATTATGGCGATTTCGTGCATGTAGAACTTGTTGATTCCGCAGCTAAAGCAGAGGAGCTTTTGCGGAAGGGAGATACGATTCTACTAATCGCGGAGAAGGGAGAGGAATTTGATGAGTCGGGTATCATAAACATATACATAGACGATTTATCAGATCCATGCGAGATTTATCCGGAATTTGTTGTTAATTCGTTTATGGCGAAGAAGAAAGCAATAGAAGCAATAATAGATATGTTAAACAAATTTGAAGAACTTAAGAGTTCATATCCTTTTGAAAGCATCTCATTAGAGGGTTTAGAAGAGGTTTTGGCACTTATAAAGGAAATAGAAGCGGATAGGAGTAAAGGAGAAAACCGCTTTGACGAGATAATTTACAGACGTGAGGAAGAGATAAACAAGGAAGCAAACAGGATTATGAAAAGCGGGGGCGGTGTGGAAGAGTTTAAAGGTTTCTTAGAAGAGGTTATGGTGCACATGGCGGATGAGCTGATGCTTACCGAGGAAGATAAGAATGTCTTGTGGGAAAGCGCGTATGAGAACCTGGAGAGGGGGCTGCCGTTTGAATTTTCGCGTGAAAGGATGGCACAATTGCGGCTGATATATACTAAAAAACTGGGCGAGCGGAGATATTATAAGCTAAGAGAATTTGCAAAGCAACTGGAGAAGCGTCGAGAAATGGTGAGCAATGCTATTAAAACACTTTTCTATTTCGATTTTATGCTGAGTGTAATACAATTTAGCCGTGACTTCGAGTTGAACATACCAGAACTAACCGAAGAGGGGTTGGGATTGATTATGAGCAGAAATATTTTTTTGGTCAGTGAAGAGCTGAGGGGTGGGGAGCCCGTGGTGCCGGTTTCTTATTCCGTAGGGAAAGCGAATTCCGGTATTTTTGGCGCTACACCGCATCCGGTAGCTATCCTTACGGGTGCGAATAGTGGAGGTAAAACGTGTCTGTTGATTACGCTTGCAACTTCGGTTATCCTCACGGAACTTGGCTTGCCGGTGCCTGCGGAGCGAGCGGAAATACCG
>JAODGF010000069.1 GCA_025464645.1 Methanosarcinales archaeon | reverse complement strand
GTTGGGGCTGTTGGCTCCTATGAGGGAATAGCAGGCATTGCTTTGGGTTCCATTATTGGAGCTGCTATGGTTGCCATCGCCCTCGCATTTGGGGTAACAGCACTGTTTGCTCTCCTATCGGTTGTTGCTATCATCATTGGAAGCGAGATGCTGGTCGCCGGTTCTGAAACCATCATTGCACTCCTCGGACTCTCCGATACGGTTTTTGGAATGACTATCCTTGCCTTCTTCTTGTTTAATGCCGGAATTATAGCTTTGGTAAGTCCTGTCACAGTGGGCGCTGAGGTCTTGGGATTCTATCTTCCTTTGTGCTTCGGTACAGTTATTGTGGTTTCGCTCTTTATGATGACCAAAAGATACCTCGCTGGACTGGCGGAATTTTAGTCCTTCTTTACTTGATTTTCGTTGTCGGAGGTTATATCTAAAAGAGGGCTTAGAAAATGACAGAAGTAAAATCAACAAAAGAGAAAAGGATAATACCTTTTGACAAAACAATCAAGATTGCTATACTGTTTTTTCACTTTGTCGGCTTCAGTGTATGGTATGGTGGGGCATTATCTCCCTGAAGAGGTTAAAGAAAGGAGGTTTCTATAATTATGAAGCCACTTCGTTCGCACTACCGCCTACTAAAAGGAAGGTTTTTCACAACACCTTTATAGGTTGTTTCTTGAGTATAAATCATATCTATATCCTAATATAAAAGTATAATTTATGAAAACAAACGAACTATTCAAATGGACCCTGATAGCGATTCTTCTACTGCTGCTCTTCGCACCCGTAACCAGCGCTCAATCCTCTTTGGCTGCGCTTACGATCACCGACTACATCATCCAGCCAGAGATTCTGACTCCCGGAGAGCTTGGCACAGTAACAGTAACAATAAAAAACACCGCAGTAAATGCAAGTGCGGACATAACAGACATCTACCTCTTTGCCCCGCGTTTCGAGCACGACCATAAGAGCTTTGAACATGTGGGCATGCTCGGCGGAGGCAGCAGCACCTCGATCACATTCGCCTTTAATGTCCCCAAAGAGGAGGGGATTTACTTTCCAGAAATCCACATCGTTTACCATCCTGAAGGAAGCCTTGTACGAGAGACTCTTCGCTATCCATTCCCCGTAAGAGTCAACGAACGGACATCGCTAAAAGAGGCATCGCTTGAGGTAGAAAAGGATATTCCCGAGGAGATACGTCCGGGAGACGATTTTACACTCTCTTTAAAGCTTACGAACTGCGGTGAGACAGCTGCACACGACATCTTCGTTGAAATCGGAGAAGTGCAGTCTGTCTATTTCAATGATCCCGGCAACTACTATATCGCGCGTCTGGAGCCAGAAGAAAGCTATGAGATCCTGTTAAACTTCAAATCGAGTGAGAATACACCTACCGGAATGATTACGATTCCAATTAACATAACATACAATGGATTGAGCGATGAAGAGAAGGAACAGAGCGAGAGTGCTGGTATTGAAGTTATAGGAATAGCAGAGTTGAGTATATCTAATATAAAGACCGATCCATTGAATGTAAAGCAAGAAGAGGATTTTACACTCCTCGTTCGCATTGAAAATGCAGGAGATGGTGATGCGAAGTCCGTCAAGGCAACCATAATAGATCTACCCTTTTCAGGCGTAAAAGAAGCGTTTTTAGGTAAAATAGAGCCGGATGACGATAGTCCGGCAGTATTCACATTGATACCTAGCGCGAGTGGCAGCTTTGAGTATCATCTTCAAATTAGCTATAAAGATGATTCGGGAGAGCATACAATTACAGAAAAGATGAATTTAATTGTAAGAGATAATAAAAATGTAGTGAGTTATTTACTTGAAGGGAATAGAAATATAATCATAGGCGCTATTGTAGCTATTACAGCAATTCTATCTTGTCTGGGAATTCATCGCTACTTTAAACGAAAGAAAAAAATCGTGGGGTAACTGAGCTATGTTCAAGAACCTTAAAGTTTCATTTTTCTTAGCGTGTAAGTCTATAAAAAGAAGCAATATAGGAACAACTGTTTTGACTATTGCTATTATGTCTCTGATTTTTGTAAATCTTATATTTCTTCCTTCAATAGTTGAAGGTATTGCAGAAACAATTGAGCAACAAGCAAGAGATTACATGTATGGCAATATTCTTATTGAACCAAAAGAAGACGATTTTTATATTGATAATGTAGATAGTCTCCAAAAAAAGATAAACAGTCTGCCTGGTGTTCTTGGAACTGCGCCACGTTATATGGTTGGTGCAACTTTTACTCATAAAGATAAATTTATCGGTGGAACACTTCATTCAGCAAGTCCTGCAGATGAAATTGTTGTCACAAAATACCATGAAGGCATGATCTCAGGAGAATATCTAAGTGAATCTGATACTGATGAGATTATAATGGGTCTTGACTTAACTGGTGAGGAAGACAAAGAGGGGAATGAAGCTGATCTTGGTGGTGTAAAAGTAGGAGATAAAATTGAAGTAACTTTTAGCAACGGGGTTATTAAAGAATATCGGCTTAAGGGAATTTTTAGTGTAAGTAAAATGGGAATGGATAGTTTTGCTTTTATTACTGAGAAGGAAATGGAATCTGTTTTAGGATCGAATAATCAGGCTTCACAAATTCTTATCAAACTCAATGAGCTTGGAACTGAGAAAGAATTTAAAAAGAAATTTATGGAACTTGGCATAAAGGAAAAAATTAAAACATGGGAAGAAAAAACTGCTGGAATAACTGAGGTTGTTGTTTCAAGTTTTAGGATTATCACTCTTATTTCAACAATTGTTAGTTTAATAATAGCCGTTGTTGTGATATTTGTAATAATTTACATTAATACAATTTATAAAAGAAAACAGATAGGTATCTTAAAAGCTATTGGGATAGATCAGAGGGTTATAATTCGTTCTTATATTCTACAAGCATTATTCTATTGCTTCTCTGGTATTATCATTGGCTCAATTTTATTGTGGATTTTATTATCTTATCTAACAACAAATCCTATTTCTTTTCCTGTTGGTACTATTATACCCGTAATAGGAACATCACTGATAATCCAAAGCATATTAAGTTTACTTATTGTTTCATTAATTGCGGGATTTATTCCTTCATGGAAAACAGCAAGAGAAAGTATATTAAAGGCAATATGGGGTTAAAATGATAAAAGTTAAAAATTTAAAAAGAATATACCATAAGGGAATAGTTGAAGTTCATGCTCTAAAAGGAGTTTCTTTTGAAGTTAAAAAGGGGGAATTTTTAGGTTTAATGGGTCCAAGTGGTTCTGGAAAATCTACTCTGCTTCACCAATTAGGTTTATTAGACACTCCAACAGGAGGAGAAATTTTTATCGATGAGATAAATATTTTGAAATTATCTGAAAATGAAAAAACATTATTTAGATTAAATCAATTAGGATATGTTTTTCAAGAATATGCAATTTTAGGAGAATTGACGGCTTTGGAAAATGTGTATTTGCCTCTTTTAATGACGGGGAAAAAGAAAAAAGATTGCATTAATTTAGGTATGGAAATGCTTGATAAAGTAGGTCTTGGGGAGAGAGCGCATCATCTTCAACGAGAACTTTCAGGAGGGGAACAGCAGAGAGTGGCAGTTGCAAGAGCACTTGTAAATAACCCAAAAATACTTTTTGCTGATGAGCCTTGTGCGAACTTAGACACTGAATCTTCAAGGAATATTCTGGAGTTATTCAGGAAGCTAAACGAGGAATTAGGACAAACAATATTGATGGTTACACACGAAGAGTGGCATAAGAAATACGTTGATAGGATTATTTATCTGAAGGATGGGTTGATTGAGAAAAAAGGGGTTCAGGATGGGCATTAACATTCCACTCATAGTAATAAACATTTTTGTATTGATTAGTTTAATTGTATCTTTTTTCAAGTCAAAAGAAAAAAGTTTGCAGGGATTAAGAATTGCAGTTAAGTCATTTATTGGCATGATGCCGTACATTCTGATAATAGTTTTGTTTATTGGACTTATGCAGGGTTTTTTGTCAAAAGAGATTATTACTCAATATCTGGGGAAAAGTTCTGGTTTTGGTGGCGTAATCTTTGCAGGACTTGTTGGTGCAATATTACATATTCCGTCTTTAGTTTCCTTTCCACTTGTTGCATCATTGCTTGAAAGCGGGGCAAGTGTCATGATTGCCGCTGCATTTATTACCACATTAACCATGGTTGGTTTTGTTACTCTGCCTCTTGAAATAAAAATTCTTGGGAAAAAAATAGCGATATTGCGTAATCTTTTCAGTTTCATAATTGCTTTGATAATCGCTGTTATAATGGGAGTGATTTTAGGATGAACAAAGAGAATAAAAAAAGATTAATGAAAAGTTATGGAATTGTATTAATAGTAATATTGGTGTTTACAGCGATGTTATTTTATTTCCCGCAAAGCAAAGATAAGATTATTGGGTATTCAACAACTTACTTTCTTGAGATGCTTTTGATTTTGCCTGCTGTTATGATTTTGATGGGATTATTCAGTGTTTGGATTTCAAAAGAAATAGTGATCAAATATTTAGGAAAACACGCAGGGATAAAAGGAGCATTAATCTCAGTTTTTCTTGGTTCACTTCCAACAGGACCCCTTTATATTGCTTTTCCTATTGCTGCATCTTTAATCAAAAAGGGAGCAAGAATTTCTAACATCATTATTTTTCTAAGTGCATGGGCTTGTCTAAAACTTCCTCAAGAATTAGTAGAAATACAATTTCTAGGATTTAAATTCATGGCATTGAGATGGATTTTGACAGTTGTTTTAGTCATTGGAATGGGATTTTCAATAGAAAAGATGGTTAACTACAACTCATCATAAGTAAAGACTTATATTTTAGGACACACATTTTCTCTTAAGGTGTCCAAAATGAAGCAAATACATGGGAATAGTTCTCGCTTTGTTAGGGAACTTACTCCGGAAGAGAAGGCTTTCATTTACAAGCGAGTTAAGAGCACTGATAGGGATATACGTGATAGGGTTAGGGCGGTTAATCTGTCGTCAGAGGGGTATTCTGTTCCGCAAATAATAATGGATAGGATTATTTATCTGAAGGAGGGATGGATCGAAAAAATGTGATTGAAATAAATTTACTTTATCTCAACTTTCTTCTCAGAATGTTGCTCAAACCAGAAATAACCGACACGACGATTATCAACCTCAATAATTTTCTTTTCTCCTTGATTTTTCCACAGATTTACGAAATTAGGTTCAACGTCCTTCTCCCAATCGGCGTTCCATTCTTTTGTAACGATTCTTTCCATATTCCCGCGAGTTAATTCCAATAAGAAATCGAAATCTTCCGGGAGAGCATTACGTGTTTCCATTTTCATAAATAAAAATATCCTCAATCTTCTTTTCTTTTCTCTATTGCATTTATGGTCTGCCTCGTTACACCCACTTTCTCAGCCACCCTAACGACGCGTAACCATGTGCCTGAAAGCACGAAGAGATGAATGTCGAAGTACACGAAAGGATGTGAATACTGAATGTAAGGGTGGAAAATAAAGAAGTATGTAGAAGTAAAGTTAATTAAATTAATATTTTAAATCAAGATGTATATCGATGACAAAGTATCAAAAACTAAATCAAGGGTGAGGAAGAAGAATGGCGAAGAAGAAATATAGTCGGGTGTACCAATTTAAAATCACACTGGAGGGAATCAAACCGCCTATTTGGAGACGGATACAGGTCCCGGAAACTTATACCTTCTGGGACTTACACGTTGCCATTCAAGATGCTATGGGTTGGGAAGATTATCATCTCCACGAGTTCGAAGTGGTCAATCCGTCCACCGGTTTAAAGGAGAATATAAGAATCCCAGCGGAAGCTTCTGGTACCGAAGTTCTTTCAGAGCGAAAACAAAAAATAGCTGACTATTTCTCTATGGAGAATCGAACCGCAAGTTATGTATACGATTTCGGCGATGGCTGGGAGCACAAAATACTATTGGAGGAGATACTACCCAGAGAGAAAGGTGTTAAGTATCCGAATTGTATCAACGGGAAAAGAGCATGTCCACCAGAAGATTGTGGTGGTGTCTGGGGGTATGCAGACCTTTTAGAAATCATAAAAGACCCCGAGCATGAGGAGTATGAAGAGATGATGGAGTGGCTTGGTGGAAGTTTCGACCCGGAACATTTTGATGTGAACGAGGTTAGTTTTGATGACCCTGATAAACGTTACAAATTTGCATCCGGGCATTCGTAATAGGTCATCTACTCGGATGAATCTCTTTATCCGCTCCTTCCATACGCATACGTATTAAAGGTTTCGATATATGCCTCCTCGCAACCGGTGGGACTTCATATAGCCCCGTTTCTATACCTCTTTCAACAATTACCTTATCCTTTTCCGCTTTAAAAGTCCCGCAGCGTTTACACCGGTAGCCCTGGAATCGTCCCGCGGATTTCAACGTCCTTCCGCACTTATCGCATCTCGGATTTCGCTCTATCACATTATTCAATTTCCTTACTTCTATCTTCTCAAGGTTTAATGTTTCCTTCTTTAGTGAACCATAGACGGTGATTTCATCACCGACTCGCAGCTTCCTTATAATATCACGAAATCCCTTCGTCGGCTCGTATGCAACGCACTCGATACTGCCTAATACCTTTTCGGATAAAGAGATGGAAAATACGACATGCCCTCCTTCTATCGTTCGGGGATTGGACTCAACCTCACCATTTAGGATATAGGAGTGATAGTCTTGCAACTTCTCTTTTGCCACTTCCCCTTCAAATCGTATCAGGTGAAAATCAGTACCCTGATTTGTGACGAATAACATTTTTCGCTCCTCCGGCTCGGCATCTATGAGTTCGTAAGCCCTGTATATAGCATCTACGCTGTCGCCTCTTATCCCAAAAAGAACAGGACAGGGAGAATGAGGAGCAAAAACTATTTTTTTTTCGCCCCAGTCCACAGTATCCCAGGTTAAGGGATAAGTAGCCGCATCGGCTTTCCACACGCTCGTTTCTTCTATCAACCTTAACATTCCCCATCTTTCCTTTCGCCGGTATGACATCAGCTCGTAGGTGAAGTCGTAATAATCGGGCTTGTTTTTTTGCAGCACTAAAAACGAAGCGGCAGCTAAAGCGCCTATTATCCCCCGTTTAGTTTTTAATCCAAAGTAATCCAGATGCAAATTGGAAATGAGTTCATAAGCGTCTTCTATCGTCAGCACTTCTCTCACTGCATTTTCGTAGAAGTTCTTTAACATGCTTTTGCTGTCCTTCTCTTCTCTAACAATCGCATTTAAAGCGTCGTTATCAATAAAAACAACACCCGGATTTGTTTCCTCTTCGCGTAACTCCGATAGTTCACTTACCCGGGCTTTGACCATTTCTTTCACTTCTGCATCTTTTTCCTTGTTCCTGGTCTTTATTTCAAAAGAGACCGCTCCGTTGCCTCTTGTTTTAAATGGTATGCATGGATTGAGTCTTACCAATCTCGGTGTCGAAACTTCCCCATATCTTTTCAACTCGTCAACTAAAACTGCGCATAAATATGTGGTGCACCCACCTCTTCTCGAATCTGTGTCGTCTATTCCGATGATCATTCAAACTTTCTTTTGAAAAGAAAGTTTGATCAAAGAAATTTATTCTTATCTTTCTTAAATAGAAGGAAGTTATTATATACAACGAGGATAAAAATGGATTCGCACTATCTAATGCTGGTGCTGTACGTAATCTTGATTTACTGGTTTATTGTGCTAATTCTTGACAGAAAAGGCATTTTGCAGCGATATAATATCTCTGCGTTTGGACCCGTTCTGATGATAAGGACGACAAAGGGGCAGAGATTACTGGAGAAATTAGCACGAGGCGAGCTAAGGGAAACTTTTTGGCGGACTTATGCCAACATCGGCACCGTTTTAGTGGTTATAGCCATGACTTTCATGTTCGTTCTCGTATTGCTCAGCGCTTACGCAATGTTTACCGTGCATCCAGAGCCAACGGAGTTAAATGCACCGAGGAACTGGCTGCTTATACCAGGGCTAAATGAGTTTATACCTTTGTGTGCATGGGTTGGCTTTGTCGTTGCGTTATTGGTGCACGAACTTTCTCATGCGATACTGAGCACCGTAGAGAAGATAAAAGTAAAATCAATGGGTCTTTTAGTTGCGGTGATCCCGATAGGGGCATTCGCCGAACCCGACAGCGAACAACTCTTTGGTGAAAAAACAGGGAAAAAAGAGCAGAAAAAAGTGGCTACTGCTCGCGAGAGAACTCGCATACTCTCCGCAGGTGTGACGAGCAATTTTGTCGTGGCGTTTATTGCATTTGCTCTTTTCTTTTCCATATTATTCGCCGTTCAGCCTGTTAGCGATAAGGTGCTTTTTGTTTACAGCGTTGTAGAGGGTAGCACCGCGGAGAGAGCCGGGATAGATTCCGGGATGTTCATTACAAGGGTTGACGGGTCAAAGGTTACGAATGCGACCATAGACGAAATGGATAAAGCAATAGAAGAGAATAAGGAGATTATTTTCGAGGTCTTGAATAGGAGAGGAAAACAAACAGAAATAGTGGTAGAAGGAGGTTATGAACACGAAGGGGTAAGAATAGCAGGAGTTGAAGAAGGTTTTCCAGCAGCTAATGCAGGCATAAAAGCAGGAATGAGCATTATAAAGATGAACGATGTGAATATAACTGGCTATAAGGATTTTCAGCATTTTATGAATCACACGGCACCTGGGCAAAAGGTAGAAGTGCGAACAAAAGAAAAAACTTTTCTTGTGGTGCTAAAGGAATCTGCCAAAGACAATAAAGGATTCTTAGGCGTTTTCCTTGTTCCAAATAATCCATTAGGAATGTGCGTAAGTGAGTTTCCTACAAAAGGATATTTGGAATCCCTTCGAGTCATACCTTCTTCTCTCCTGTCCCTATCAACCAGTGGCTGGTTATGGCTGACACTGCTGCCATTTTTACCTCTTCCCGCGGGCTTCAGTAGCTTTAATCCTCTCCTATCTCATTTGTACGAGCCAGTAGGTGCATTGTCTTTCTTGGGCGGAGGTATTTTTGTCATCGCCGATGTGCTATTCTGGATAGGCTGGATAAATTTCTACGTTGGACTGTTTAACTGTTTGCCTGCTATACCTCTTGATGGCGGCTACGTATTTCGAGAGATACTAAACCCCGTGCTGAGAATAGGCATAAAGGAAGAAGGAAAGAAAGAAAAAATTTCAAAGCTGATTACCACCACTATCGCAATTTTTATCGCCTCTGCCATCGCTTTTATGTTGGTGGGTCCCTATTTACTCTGAGGGAATACCGCAAAGAAGCTCAATAGATTGTGGAAAATTCCAAATCACAAGCACCAAAAACGGGGCGAAGCCCCGTTATTGAGTATTGTTTGGCATTTTAGTCCACTGGATATTGAGCAAAAAAGCAATTACGTCTCATCCATTACCGTATCGAAATTTATCTTTTTATCCCATTCCGCACGCTCAAACGCATTCATGAAATTGATGCCAATGATCTTCGGTTTTTTCCTTCCAGATATATCTTCAATCAAACGAATGACATCATCTGGCGAGCATCCAAACTTTGGCATCGCTAATCCACCCAGTACTACCACCACATCAGGATCCATGGGATCGCCCTTTTCATCTACAACGCTATACCCTATGTTTTCTATCTTTTTTATCTTCCTTGCTTCATTCGCATCTGCTCCCGGTACATATAACATATCAAAACCTCTATCTCTCACCGAATAAGCGAGCAATTCGATAAACGGCGTGCATACTGATACTGAACCTGTAAAAACCAACTTAGACCCTTCTTTTATGTCTGCTACACTATTTCTGAACGTTCCCGTGAAGTTTACTATCCCGTCTCTCTTTTCCTTTTTTCCCCCGGGCATCGCATTTGTGTTTATATCCTCGATTACCCTGGAGAAGATATGGATCACTGGATTTAATTTCTTACATTCATTTATAAGTTCAAATAACGCTTTTTTCACTCTTGCATTATCTATTATATCCAGGTTTTCAGAGAGCAACGCAATCATCGGTTGTATGTTATCCACGAAAAAACGCTTCGAAAACTTACCAAAAGCATCGGTTAAAGAGGTATTAACATAATAACGCTTTTCTCCGCCCATATAGGTTTCATTAATCATATGCGTCATTTTCAGCTTTCGCAAGCTTAGGCTGACCAATCCGCTGCTGTAGCCCGTGCCTTCTTCTATCTCCTTCTTCGATATGGGGCAGGACTTGAACAGTATGCAGCTCCAGACGCGCACCACCGATTCTCCTAAGTCCCCTTGCTTCCCTATTTCCGCTAACGCGTCCAGCAATTCTTGCCTTACAATTGCAGCGTCACTCAATTTTTCCCTTCACCTTTTTATCGTACATAAAGTAAGATTTTCTTCTATTTAAATATAAAAATTTATACGGGCTCACTTAATTTTGACGGTTTGCCCACGAAATGTCTAATCCTTCAGTTTCGTTTTGCAATAAGGACAGAACTTCCATGATGCAGAAATGATGAATTCACACTTAGGACATTTTGTTATCCCGATGTCCGAGCCACAATAAGGGCATGCCTTCCAGTTTTGATCAACATCTCTACCACAATTGGGGCATTTGTAAACGCTCCCCTGTTGATTAGCTATACCTGCTCTTGCTAAATACTCTTTAACTCGTTCATCAATCTCTTCCTTCGGTAGCGGCTTCACGAGTACCTGTTTAATGCTCAAGGCAGGATATGCTTTCATATATGCCTCTTTTAGCCGGTTTACCGTTGCTCTCATATAAGCACCATCATAGGGAAGCCGGTGTCCAAGCATCTCTTCCACATAGTCTGAAGGCACACCCTGATCTCTAAGGATAGTGGAGAAAGAGGCACGTAATGCATGTATTCCCGCAGTGTTTATTGTTCTCCCTTTTTCTTCTTCACTTATTAGTCCTGCCTTTAGTGCTGCTGCTTGCATAGCTCTATTTATGCCACCTTCATAAGCTCTCACACGCTCCTTTCTACGGCGGTTAGATTCTGATATGAAGAGAGGAGAATCGTTTTTTATGTCCTCTGGAGACAGATATCTTGACCCCTTTCTTCTAAGCTTGATATAACATCGTAAGGTATCAACTGCGTCTTCGCCTAAGAAGGTATAGTATTCTATCCCCTCCTTTTCTCTCATGAGATGTAAAGTAAGAGGCACCTCGCCTTTCTCTAAACCCTCAGCCACATCTCCATAGTTCAGCGAGATAAGTTCTTTCATTCCCAACCCAGCCTGGAACGCGCAGAGGATGATCGCCCTATCACGTAATCGCTCACAAACATCTATCATCCGCTTTACATCTCGTGCTGATAGGAACTTTCTGAAGTTCTCTTTCAGTTTCCTCGGTGTTGGTAAGTGTAAATTGCCTATGGGAATATCGTTCTCCTTATAGAATATCCTTACATCTTCTATAACCCGACCTGCTGATCGTGGTGCCAGCCCTCGTTCTCCTTTTCTCTTTCCTCCCTTTTCGGGTATTACATAGTCTGTCCTGAGCCAGTCATAAAACTCTTTTAACTTATGCTCTGTTTTCTTCACGCCTATTCTTTTCGCTTCTTCTATCAGTTCCCCTGGACTTAGCTCTCTCCAGTTGCAGTATAGCTTTATCAGTCGTGAGCGGTTTTCCCTGATTTTCTCTCCCCTTCCTATGAGAGTTATCTTTACCTCTTTGATTTCGCT
>JAODGF010000068.1 GCA_025464645.1 Methanosarcinales archaeon | reverse complement strand
TTCTTAACTTCCCAGCCTTCAGGAATCAAGCCTATTTCAGTCTCTTTAAGCCTTTTTCCTCCCTTACATGCTTCTTTTACCTCTTTGACGATGAATTCGTCCGATGCGATAACCTTGTTCCTCATCCTTCTTCTGTCATACCAGGATACCTTCTCTCTTAACATTTAATAGAAAGGGCGTGTTGTATTTTTCAAACTCCTCTTCAGTGAACAGAAATTCTGAAATTACTACATCATATTTCAAGGATAATGCGTTAGAAATCTCTCTTACTTTACCAGTGAGCTCAGAGGAAACTTTATTCTTAAAAATAAGGAGAATGTCTATATCTGAACCTTCTTTCGCTTCTCCCCTTGCGTAAGAACCAAAAAGAAGAATTGCTTTCAGGTCTAAATCCTTCAACTTCTCAATCTCTCTCTTAAATTCTTGGATTATAGTTCTCTCATTCCTCATTTCCCGTCAAAACCTCCATAATCCTATCAATCTCATCAATTATTTTCTCTTCTGATTCTTTTATTGATTCGAGCATCACCTCTGGCTCTTCGTATTCTCCTGCATCAAAGTCCTTTGATTTCAGCCAGAAAATATCCAGATTGTAGTCTCTTCTATTTTTCTTTATCGCCTCAATCGAGAACCTCTTGAACCTTTCTGTCTCTTTTCTGTTCTGATAAAGTTCGATAAACTCTTCAAAATGTTCCTCAGTAAGACCTTCTTTTTTCGTTATCTTCTCTATATCGGTTCTTAAATCGTAAATCCAGACAGCTTTTGTCGGTCCTGGCTTGTCAAAGAAAATCACGTTCGCCTTGACTCCCGGCGAATAAGGCGTAAATGTCCCGATAGGAAGCCTCAAAATTGTATGCAAATTAAAATCCTCAAGCAAAATCGCCCTTATTTGCGTTCCCGCTCCTGAATCGAATAAGACATTATCAGGAGCAACCATCGCTGCCCTACCTCCATTATCGAGCGCACTCATCACATGCTGAACGAAATTGAGCTGTTTATTGGAAGTTGTAACATTAAAATCGCTCCTCGTTGGTGTAACTCCGCCCGATTTTATTCCAAACGGCGGATTGGTCATGATCACCTTGTATTTCTTGCCAACATGCCGACCCTCACCTAAGGAATCACCATAATAGACATCTGCTTCTATCCCATGCAGGTAAATATTCATCATCGCCAATCTTTTGGTTTCCAGCACTAACTCATTCCCACTGAACGTCTTTTTCAATAAGAATTCGTTTTGCTCCCGTGTTAAATCTGCACCATCGTTTGTTTCCTTTAATATATGCTCCAGAGCACCGAGAAGAAAACCGCCTGTTCCCAATGCAGGGTCATGGATTGTCTCGCCAATCTTTGGGTTAATGCATTTTACAATCGCTCTTATTAGCTCTCTTGGCGTGAAATACTGCCCCGCTCCTTTCTCGTCAGCAGCATATTTCTGCAACAAACCTTCATAAGCCGCTCCCTTTATATCAACGTCAATTGCAGACCATCGTTCCCCATCTATCATCCCAATTAATTTCTTGAGATTAACCGGTTCTCTGAATTGACTTAACGCACCGGCAAAGATGTCAGCTAAAATACCCCCTTCTTTTGCCAAATTCTTTAAACAATCCTGATAATGTTCTAATAATTCCATTCCTGTTCTTTCAACCAGCGATTTCCAGTTATACTCCTCTGGAATGGGCATGTTTCTCTCGTCAGCCATTTTCAAAAATAAAAGATAGGTTAGCTGTTCTATATAATGCCCATAGCTCATCCCTTCATCTCTAAGCGTATTACAAAAGCCCCATAATTTTTGCACTACATCTGCATTATTCATGCCAGCACCCCCTCGTTAATTTTCACCAGTAATTCCGGCAATTTGTTGTCAAATACATTATTCCAATCCTCCCAGGTCCCTTTTCGAGAAAACAGAATCTGTTCCTCAAAATCCTGCTCTTTTATTATCAGATTCTTAATCACATGTCTCTTAATCAACTCAAGCCATTTCTCCTGCTTTTCATTAAATTCACAATCGTTCTTTATCCTTCTAAATGCCATCTCCACCCGTTCCTCCGCACTTATTAACGGTACGTGTTTTGCAGCAGAATGTATGAATGATATTATATCCGCGAGTTGATTATGGGCTGCTCTTCTTAATCTCTCTTCTGTAAATATCTGTGGTTGTTTTGCTAATACTTCCCTCAATTTCTTCAAGTCTTTAATATCAAAATCAGCAGGTCTTTCCATCAATATCTTTAACGCTTCTATTTCTCCCTCGTTCTTCGTTACAAACTCCTCAAACGCCTTCAGATAATCCTTTGGTTTTATCTCTTCACCGTCAATGGTTGTTAATGCTTCTTCTGACCTTAAAACCCGGTCTTGCGTTAGCTCGTCAATCATGAAAAAACTCTTCTTTCGAGGGTAATTCTCAAGCAAATCCAAAAAGGCGGGATTCTCAAATATCTTAAAAGTATTTGTGAAGTCCTTCCTTAGCCTTTCTTTCAAGCCCGATGCAAATTTGCTTATATCACCCGCCGGAATATATTTAGCAAAATCCTCTATTCCTTCTTCTGATAGATTTTTTGCTATCCTCTGCAGCTTTGACACCAGGACATCAATATTCTCTTCCCTTCTAAATCCGCGCTTGATTGATTTTATGACTTCTCCTATCTTCATGTAATGACTTCCAGGAGGCTCAACAAAATCACTTAAATTATGCTCTTTCATAAATTGCAGCAGTCTTAGCGTATCAAAAACAGTAAAATGCGTTTTGCTAATCTCATCACATCTCCTTGTCCCTCTACCCATCATTTGTTCAAAAAGGATTCTCGATTGAACCGGTCTTACAAATAACAGATTCTCTATCTTCGGAATATCCACTCCTGTCGTAAGCATATCAACAGTTACTGCAATAACAGGATAATCTCTATTTCTAAATTCCTTTATCCTATCCGGGGCTTTATCAACTTTATACGTTATTTTTTGAACAAATTTATCCCCTTTTTCTGAAAACTCGTTTCTAAACAGCCTTACCAATTGATTAGCATGCCTGTCGTCAACAGCAAAAACCAGCGTCTTTTGATTCTCTTTAAAATATTTTGCAAATTCTTTAACTATCTTCCTGTTCCTATCTATTGCTGTTATCTTTCTTTCAATTTCTCGTGGTTCAAAATCAATCTCATCGTCCAATATCGTATCAAAAATCTCCTTTGTTTTTTCATCTTCTACTTTAATCGCTCTGCCTCCTTTAAGTGTGATCCCCTCCATCGTTAGTTTTGTATCTATATGCACAACATCGTAATCTACTAAATAACCATCCTGAATTGCCTTTTCTAAGGGATAAGCATAAGCCAAATTGCTATCGAAATAAGCGTATGTATGAGCAGCAGGAGTTGCAGTCAAACCTATCTGAACAGAATCAAAATAATCTAACACTACTTTCCATTTATTGTAAATCGACCTGTGACACTCGTCAGAAATAATCAAATCGAAAGCGTGTATCGGTATTTTAGGGTTGTAGTTTATTTTATCTATGTCTTTACCCCAATCATCAGCCTCTGTTTCTTTTTCAGGTTCTTCTTCTCCGGTTAATAACCTGTACATGCTTTGTATCGTGGCAACAAAGACATGTGCGTCATTTGGTTGCGGATTAGAAATTTTTGATTCTGGCATCAGTCTTATATTTATGTTTAAACTCTTCCATTCCCTTCCTTCTGGAACTCTTCTACAAAAAACTTCGTAAATTCTATCGAATTTCTGCCCCGGCTCTGGTTCAAAACTTGCCAACACACCTAATGCCTGGTTTGCCAATTCAATTCTATCAACCATGAATAGAATCCTTTTGAACATGCCTGATTTTAACATCCGGTAGAGAAGTGAGATAATTGTTACTGTCTTTCCTGTTCCAGTAGCCATTGCAAGCAACATTTTGCGCTTATTTCTTTGTAAATTCGTTTCAATTGCTTGAATGGCTTCTTTTTGGTAGTATCTTAAATATTCGTCCTCATTCGAGTTATTGGCTAACCATAATTTTGATTCTGTATAATCCGAATTTAAGAACTCCAAAAGCGCTTCTGGTGTATGAAATGTTAAAACCTTTCTGGATCTACTATCTTCATATCGTAAATCTTGAAAATAAACATCTCGTCCATTTGTTGAATAAATAAAAGGAACTTTAAAATTAAAATCATCAAAGATGTAGTTTTTTCCTTCGATTTCAATATCTCTCGCATATCTTTGCGCCTGTGTTAAAACACCATAGACGGGCTCACCTGATTTTTTTGCTTCAACGATGCCAATAACATTGCCATCTACGATCAGAACATAATCGGCAGGTCCAGAAGAAGTGGGATACTCTTCCGAAGCAAAAGCACCTTTATTAGGGATAGTTTCTCCTCTTTCCAATACCCTCCATCCACTATCTTCTAATTGCCCATCTATCTCCTTTCTCGTTTCTCTTTCTGGTGTTCCCCCCATCATGCTTTTCCTCTAATCACAAGTTTTCTTTATCTCCCTTCTACCGATTGAAGAATGGAGTATATTACAAAACTAAAATTTATTTTTTAGTATAGAGATGTATTTGTTATTCACATTAATTCATTACAGTAAAGATACCGTAGAAGAGAGGGAGGGAAGAGGAAGAGATGACAATAAAAGAGGAGTTACCACCCGGGGAAGTGTCGCCTGAGGAGATTCAGGAGGCGAATATGCAGGTTTCCGCTACTTTTTCCGACATGTTCAAGCCGGTTATCGGTCCTTTTGGATCCAAGATATTGATAACGCAGGGAGCAACGAAAATAGAAGCTGCTGACCTCATTTCGAGTAACGCATACAGCCTGATAAAGGAATTGAAATATATGCACCCTACTGCGGACATATTGATAAATGCAGGGATAACACAGGGAGAGAAAGTAGGAGATGGCATAGCCACGGTGATGATTCTGACGGGTGAGCTGGTGAGAAGGGGTTTCGAGTTGAAGAACGCGGGCGTGCATCAAAATATAGTAGTGAAAGGGTATGAACTCGCTCTTGAGCATGCGAAAGAGGTTTTAACTGAAATGGCATCTACGGTGGATGTAAGAGGGGAAGGAAGCGATGAGATTTTGAGGACCGTTGCGAAGACTGCGTTGAAGAAAGGGGATTATTGCGAAGAGGATAAATTGGCGGATGCGGTAGTAGAAAGCATAAAACGACTGAGCGATAGCGCTGGTGATGGGAAGGAGCCAATAGATGTGGACGATGTATCAATAGAGGCGAAGAGCGGAAGCAGAGTGCATGAGACGAGCTTTGCTGACGGCGTTGTTGTGGACCGGGAGGTTCTGCCTGCGCTTCCTACGGAGATGGAAAATGCAAGGATTGCATTGCTTGATTTCCCGCTTGAGCATAAAGAGCCGAAGGTAAAGGGGAGGAAGGAGCTGCCAACCGGAACAGCAGCAAGAGAACGAAGCAAAGCCGGTGAAACGCTTGGCGCTCTGGATTTCCACGTAAAATTCTCACAACCATCTCATTTCCGTGAGTTCCGAGAGGTAAGAGCAAAGATTTTCGATGCGGTTATAGACCCGGTAATAAAATCGGGTGCAAATGTGATCTGCTGCCGGTGGGGTGTAGATGATGACGCACTGGGTAAGTTCCGCAGGGCAGGGATAATGCTGATAAAGAGGGTGAAATTAACGGATTTAAAGCGATTGGAACGTTCTACCGGTGGAAAGATAGTAAAAGACGTGAGTGACTTAAGCAAAGATAAATTTGGCTTTGCAGGAAGGGTGGTGCAGCGAGAGATAAGCGGCGATAAATACGTATTTTTTGAACAGTGTGCACAAAAGAAATCCGCAACAATATTTATAAGAGGCGTGTCACTCAGGGTTTTAGAAGGACTGGTAGGCGAGCTAAAAAGCGCCTTGCATGCCGTTGCACAACTGTTTAAGGACAACCGCGTTGTACCGGGAGGCGGTGCAGTGGAAACTGAATGCGCATATCGGATAAGGAAGTTTGCGAGGAAGATACCGAGCAAGGAGCAACTGGCTATGGATGCTTTTGCCGATGCTTTGGAATCCATACCAAGGGCAATAGCGAAGAACTGTGGAATGGACCAGATTGATGTACTTGCAAAGCTTCGCGCAGAACATTTCGCAGGCAATAAAAATGCCGGAATATCTGGCAGGGATAAGCGTGTGAAAGACGTGATGAAAGAGGGGATAATGGAGCCATTGCGAGTGAAGTTACAGGCGCTCATCTCGGCTACCGAAGCGGCAGCAGGAATGATGAAGATAGATGATTTGCATATCGCGAAGAGTGCAATAACGAAGGAGGCAGAGGACATCGAAACGCAGATAGTAGGCAGAACAAAGGAATTGATAGAAACAGAGAAGAGACCAGAGGAGTTCAAGTATGTTAAAGGAGGTAGGGTGAGATATTAGTACTCAGTCAATTTTCAGGCTTGTAAATGGCTGAATTCTCGATTGTTTTACTTGCACTCCTTCTTTTATCTCACAGTATGCACCAATGATGGAATCCACTACTTCTGCCCCTTTTAACATCGTGTTCTCGCCAATCACGCTTTTATTTAGCATGCTTTTACTCAAACGTACTCCTGAGAATACCACGGAATCGTACATTTTGCTTCCTATTATTTCTGCATGGTTCCCTATCACAGCAGGACCTCGTATCAAGGATTTCTTTACCACTGCATATTCGCCAATAGCAACGTTACCCTGAATCTCGTTATCTTCTATCTCTGCGGTATTTGCGCATTCGAATCCCTTTTTCTCCAATATCCACCTGCTTGCTTCCATGTAACCATCAGGATTACCGACATCTGTCCAGAAACCATCAACCACGCACCCATAAACCTCTTTTTTCGCTACAAGTATAGGAAATAAGTCTTTAGAGAAATCAAAAGCGCTGTTTTCTGGTACGTATTCCAATGCCTCGGGTTCTATAATATATAACCCGGTATTTGCAAGATTTGAGAAACACTCACTCGGTGATGGTTTCTCTTTAAAATTCCTTATCCTTCCGTTGGCTTCGAGCTCTGCTATCCCATATAAAGACGGATTGGGCACGGGCAGGAGAGCAATGGTCACAAGCTTCCCGTGCTCTTCGTGAAACTCCATCACCTTTTTCAGGTCTATATCCGTGATGTTGTCACCCTGTATAATGAAAGATGTCTCTCCTATTGCTGCGTTTTTTACCGACCCGGCAGTCCCTAAAGGAGTAGGTTCCTCAGGATAAGACAGTTTTAAATCTCTCCTCCTTTTGCGGAGATAATCTATCGTTTGCTCTCTGAGGTAGTTTGTGGTGATAACAATCTCTTTTAAGCCATAACCTGTTAGGTAGTCCACTATATATTCTATTATAGGCTTATTCACAAGGGGAATCATAGCCTTCGGCGTGGTAAACGTAAGCGGTCTAAGTCTTGTTCCATATCCACCCGCAAGAATTACTGCCTTCATACAAACTTTTCTTTGAAATTGAAAAGTTTTACACAAAAAAAGTTTTTTCTTTTAGCACAGGTTTTCTTTTTTGAAAAAAAAGAAAAAGTGTTATGATAAGAAAAGAGGAGATAGAGCATATAGGGTGGTTGGCAAGGCTAAAGCTGAGCGAAGAGGAGAAGGAGTTATTTGAGCGGCAATTGAGTTCAATATTAGATTATTTCGCCGTCCTTGATGAATTAGACACTGAAGATGTAGAGCCCACATATCATGTAATAGGCATAAAGAATGTGGTAAGGGAAGATGGGTCAAAGGAAGCGTTAAGCAAATCAGAAGTGCTGCGGAATGCGCCTAAGAAGGAGAAGGGGTATTTCAAAAGCCCGCGGATGTTATGATTATGAAGAAAAAGGAATTAGAAATCATGTTAGAAAGAGTTGAGGACATAAAGGAGCCGGATGCGGATAAGGAACAATATTCAACTCCCGCTACTGTGGCTTCCGAATTGCTTCATTTTGCTTTTATGAACGGCGATATTGAAAATCGTGTCGTTTATGACCTCGGTTGTGGTAATGGAATACTGGGGATAGGCGCGAAATTATTGGGTGCAAAGGAGGTGGTGGGGATAGATAGCGACAAGAAAGTGATAGCTGTTGCGAATGCAAATAGCAAGAGGTTAGGTGTGAAGGTAGAATTTAAGAGGTGTGATGTACGAGAAGTTGTTGGACGCGGTGATACCGTGGTGATGAATCCTCCTTTTGGTGCGCAAAGGAAGAACATACATGCTGATAGGATATTTTTGGAAAAAGCTTTTGAAATCGCTCCTGTTGTTTATTCTATACATAACGTAGGCAGTGAATTGTTTATAAGAAGTTTCGTGCCCCATGTTGCGATTGTTCGGTTTCCAGTCGCTTTTCCTTTGAAAAAAAGATTCTGGTTCCATAAGAAGGAAAAGAAGTTCATAAAGGTGGATATATATAGGATGGAGAGAAGATGCTCAATAGATTGTGGAAAATCCCAAATTACAAGCACCAAACCACAAACAAATTCAAATATTTAAATTCAAAATTCAAACCCTTAGCAAGTCTGTTTTGAGCATTGGGATTTTGATTAAACCCTTACAGGGTTTTCGGTGTCAACGGGGCGAAGCCCGTTATTGGGTGTTGTTTGGTATTTGTGATTTGGAGTTTGGAGTTTGGAATTTTGTCCACTGGATATTGAGCAAATCCGATGGAGAGAACGAGAAAGGAATGAAGAATTTCACCTTTGTATCAATCGGTTTACGGCTTGTGGATGAGGATAAAGAAAAAAACTATAGAGAACTTTTATATGTTTAAAACATATTAAATTAACATCTAACACGGAGCGGGGATAAAGGGGGGGTATCCTACCTAAAGGAAAGATGCACAGAAACACAATGGAAAAGGAACTGGTTAGGACCGGGGTATCCATTCGTGCGGATTTAGTCGGTCGTTTCGACGAAACTATTTTCGAAAGGGGCTTTGCATCCAGGTCGGAAGGGGTAAGGGATGCCTTGAGGCACTACATTAACTATTACGAATGGATGACTGAGGTTGAAGGAGAGCATGTTGGGGCACTAACACTTATATATGATCGCGAAATAACAGGTGTGGCAGGCTCCATCGCAAATGTACAGCAAAGGTACAGTGCCATTATAAAATCTTCGATCCGCATTCCCCTCGATTCTGACAACTACCTTGAAGTTATCATTTTGCGCGGTGATGGCGAGGAGATGAGGGCATTAACTGGTCATATCATGTCACTGCGAGGGGTGAAACATGTGAAGCTAAATGTTACCCCATTAAATCGAATCCACGAAGGAAAGAGGTGAAGGGAGTTTTTTATATTTTCGCTTCATATAAAGAATATTACTCAACAAATCATTTTCAAAACTAACCAAAATAATGAACGAAGACTATATTGCGAGAAGTGCGCAATTGGCTTTGCTCCTCGAAGTATCTGCTTATCCTAAGCCGGGTAACGTAGGTCGAAGACACGACTTCAAAGATACACATTATGAGCACTTTCTTGCTTCTTCGGTTGCCGTGTACCCGGTTTTGAGAGAAGCGGCAGCGAGAGGAAGGTGCAAAGGAGGCGGTGTGGGTGAATTGATAAGGAGAGGAGTGGAAGAAAGCGTGGAATGGCAAAGCGGAGGAAATACGCACTTTGGCGCACTGCTTTTGTTAACGCCTTTGGCGATGGCTGCGGGAGCTTGCGAAAGCCCTGGTTATGATGAGATAAAGCGAAAAGCAAAGGAAATCATGCTGAGCACCAGCGTGGATGATGCAGTAGAAGTTTATCGTGCGTTTCCAAGAGCAAAAGTAAAAGTGAGGACAGATGTGCCGGAACTTGACGTGATGGATGAAAATTCGCTAACCGTGATAACAGAGAAGAAGCTGTCTCTGTATCAGATACTTACAATTTCTGCATCTTATGACTTGATTTCACGTGAATTAGTAGGCGGGTTTGAGAAAACTTTCAGGTATGCGCCACTACTAAGTGATTTTGCCAGAGAGATGTGCATAAATGATGCCATAGCCCATGCTTATCTCAGATTTCTTTCTGAGGAAGAGGATACTTTCGTAAAAATGAAGTTTGGAAGAGAAAAGAGCAAATACGTGACGGAGAGGGCAAAGATGATTGTGGGGAGGGGATACGAGCTTAAAGAGGTAGAAGAGTTCGATGAGGAGCTGATAAGAGAAGGAATAAACCCTGGTTCTACCGCAGATATAATAGCAGCGGCATTGTTTATCGCGATTCTTGGTGGGTTGAAGGTTGATTAAGTTTTAATAACCCTAAATTTTTACTAAGTTTAAAAAGGAAGCGAGAGAGAAATTGCAGATGAAGGGAAAAGTAAGCAAGGTACTTGTAACTGACCATATCTCAGAAGAAGGGATAAAAAAGCTGAGGGAGTTTGCAGAAGTAGATATAGAATTAGAATTGAGCAAGGAAGAATTAAAGGAGCGTATTGCGGGCTATGATGCATTAATCGTGAGAAGTGGTACGAAAGTGACAAAAGAGATAATAGAAGCAGGGAGCAGGGGTAAACTAAAGGTAATAGGCAGAGCAGGTGTCGGTGTGGACAACATAGATGTGGAAACAGCGACGGAAAGAGGAATAATGGTGGTAAATGCACCAGAAGCAAATACTATCTCGGCTGCGGAGCACACCATTGCAATGCTGCTCAGCTTATCGCGGAAAATACCGACTGCGAATATCTCGCTGAAATCGGGCAAATGGGAAAGAAAGAAACACATGGGTGTGGAAGTAAATGACAAGGTATTGGGCGTGATAGGTCTGGGAAGAGTGGGGAGCGAAGTAGCAAAAAGGGCAAAAGGGCTCGGAATGAGGGTTGTTGCATACGACCCCTTTATATCTGCGGAGCGAGCAAGAGAGCTTGGAATTGCTCTTTCAAGCTTTAATGAGGTCCTCTCTGCCGCTGATTTTATTTCGCTGCATACACCTCTGACAAAGGATACGCACCACCTGATAGGCGAGAAAGAGTTCGGGTTGATGAAAGACGGTGTTCGTGTGATCAATTGTGCTCGTGGAGGGATAATAGATGAAGGTGCGTTGAGGGATGCATTAAAGAGCGGTAAAGTGGCTGGAGCGGCTCTGGATGTCTTTGAGCACGAGCCACCTGGGGAGAATGAATTGCTGGAGATGGAAGAAGTGATTGTTACGCCCCACCTGGGCGCGTCAACAGAGGAAGCTCAGAAGGCTGCTGCTGTGGTTATTGCAGAGGAAGTTATGGAAGCGTTAAAGAACAAACCTGTAAGAAATGCCGTGAACATGATATACGTCCAGGAGGAGTTAATGAGTGCCCTGAAGCCTTATTTAGTATTAGCGGAGAAACTCGGGCGACTCTTAGCACAGCTCATACCAAAATCGGGTAGGATAGAGCAATTTAACGTCTCTTATGAGGGCGAAATAGGAGCTGCGGGTGCAGGCATAGGGAAAAATACAAGATTGATAACCGTAGCAATGCTAAAGAGCTTCCTTTCCTGGTTTACTGATGGTGTGAATTATGTGAATGCCGAGACAATAGCGAAGAAATTCGGGATAAAGGTCACGGAAAGCAGGACTGAGGACATAGAAAACTTCTCTTCTTTGATTAGCGTTGCAACGCGCTTACGGTTAGAAGAGAAGGAGGAGATAAAGACCGTTTCAGGTACTCTATTCGGAAAAGACGACCCAAGAATAGTGAAAATAGATGGATATAGGGTAGATGCATCGCCTTCGGGCTATATGCTTATATGCTCCTTCTTAGATAAACCAAGGGTGATAGGACCGGTTTGCGTGATTTTAGGTGACAAGGGTATAAACATAGCGGGGATGCAGGTGGGGCGAGAGAAAACGGGTGGAGAAGCTGTTATGGTACTTAACGTGGATGGGAGCGTTAGTGATGATACAATGGAAGAGATAAAAAAGGTGAAGAATATATTTGATGTGAAACTTGTGAGACTTTGATAATATAATGATAAAGATGACGAAGAAAAAACCAAAATTTGAGCGATATGGATGGAGGAAAAAGAAGAAATTAAGCAAGAGCTGGAGGCGACCTCGCGGGCATGATAACAAGCTCAGGGAGCATATAGCGGCAAAAGGCGCAAGCGTGAAAGCAGGGTATAGGAGAAAGAAAGAAGAAAGAGGATTGCATCCTTCAGGAGTGCGAGAAGTGCTTGTTTTCAACACGAATGAGCTTGCTAAGACAACGGCAGTACGGATAGCATCTTCTGTGGGAAGGAGAAAGAGGGAGCAAATAGAAGAGGAAGCGGCAGCACGGGGTATAAGGGTGCTTAATCCTAAATATCCTTTTTAAAGAGAAGTTTATGCCAAAAAGAGCTCCTGATCCTATTACCGAAGAAGAACTGAACAAAATCCTGGATGCCGCTATTATAAGAGACAGGGACTATCTAATATTGCGACTGCTTGCAAGAACAGGCATTCGTATAGGCGAGCTTTACGGTGTCTATAAACGAGAGCGCGGGACGTGGATGTATGGGATACAGAAAAAGGACATTGACTTCCGTAACAAAAGGCTGTGGGTGTATTCGTTGAAACAGCGAAAATATGTGAGAAGAGAAGTCCTTGTTGACGATGCCACTATCGTGCTGCTGAAGCGATATACAGAAAAGATGAAATCAGAGGATTATGTCTTCAGAAGCATCTCGTATAGACAAATCCAGCGGTTGCCGAAGAAGTATGCGCGGCTTGCAGGCGTAGATAAAAATGTGTCCTGTCATTCTCTTCGACATTTCTTTATTACGCATTCATGGAGGAAGGGGATAGATATTGCCAGACTACAATACCTCGCAGGTCATGCGGACTTGAAGACCACGATGATATATACGCATGTGACGACCGAGGATGTGGAGAAAAAATATAGGGAGATATACGAAGGATAAAGCCCCAACCACGTCACCCCGGAACAAAATAGTGTCAAATGGCCAGTACTTCAGCATTGGTTGATCCCGATACATCCTCTTTGTTCATAAATATAGATAAGAATCAATCCAAAAATGCTTTCCAAGATAAGAAGGCTGTTAGAGTCGAATTCTCACTGAGTATGTTTATGTTATCTCCGTACCATGATGCTTCCCGTGAACGGCATCTAAAATATTACGGGGATTGATGCCGTTAATGACGATGGTCTTTATCCCGCTCCTCTCTATTATCTTCGCGGCAACAGGGTCTATAACAATTCTCGATCCTGCTTTTAGTTCCTCCTTCGCAGTGAGGGCTACGAGTTCCTTTGCCGTGAGCCTATCGTATTTCCTCGCGTCTGGATATATGCGAGGGTCTGCATCATAGACACCATCTACCGACGTAACATCTATGAGGAGGTTGGCATTTACATATTCAGCAAGAATCGCAGCCACGGCATCGGTGGTATAACCCGGACTTACGCCACCCATCACCGCTATTTTCGCGTTTTCTTTTTCATCCTTCGCTTCTGCAACTTCTTTATAATCAGAGAAAGGTTCGGGATACGCAACATCTTTTAAAGCAGCAATAAGCAATTTTGCGTTTACACGCGTCAGGTCAATTCCTATATAATCACATGTCGCCTCGTTCGCGCCCAAATTACGTGCTATTTTTATGCATTCTCGCGCTGTTTCTCCACCACCGGTAACTATATAGAGATTGTATGATTTCGCGAGTGCCTCTAAGACCTCCGCAACTTTCTTTATGCTTTCGGCATCCTCAAAAAAAATGCCGCCTATTGAAATGACTACTTTCATGATCTCTCGCTCTCACGCTTATTTATTAATAGATAAAAAACTTTAACTTACCATAAACTACTTTCTCTTTTTTATGCAATGGACATACGCAAAAGCAGGGGTAGATATAAAAAAAGAACAGGGCGTTGTAAAAGCGCTATCTGCGGAGTTAAGTAGAAAAAAGGAGCTGAAAGGTTTTTCTGGTCTTTTAGAACTCCCTTTTGATGCGCAACATCTCCTCGCTATTTCCACTGACGGCGTGGGCTCGAAAGTCCTGATTGCTGCTGAGCTAAACAAATGGGATACCATCGGTATAGACTGCATTGCAATGAATGTAAATGATGTTTACTGCGTAGGAGCAACACCCATTGCTTTTGTTGATTATCTTGCGCTCGAAAAGCCGGATGAGAGGGTTGCCGCGGAAATAGGTAAAGGTTTGGAAGAAGGAGCGCGAATCGCTGAGGTTTACATCGTGGGCGGTGAAACGGCGCTACTACCAGAAGTGGTAAACGATTTAGACCTTTCTGGAACTTGTGTTGGCTATGTGAGGAAAGATAAGGTGATACAGGGCGAGCAGATAGAAATAGGCGACCTGGTTCTGGGCATGAGAAGTTCCGGGATACATAGCAATGGGTTAACATTAGCGAGGAAAGTAATAGAAGGTGCAGAACTGAGTTATAATGCCCCCTTTCCATATAAGCCAGGGATAAGCATAGGAGAAGAGTTGCTCACGCCAACGAGGATATATACAGAGGTTTTAGAGCTCTTGAAACGGTGTGAAGTGCATGGACTCGTACACATAACCGGCACTGGCTTCTTAAAATTGCGAAGAATCACCAGCTTCGGCTTTGATATATACGACCCTCTCCAGCCGAATGACATATTCAAGTTCATTCAAGAGCTCGGTAATATAACAGATGAAGAGATGTACAGGACGTTCAATATGGGGATGGGATTCACTGTTGTAATCCCCGAAAATGAGGAACGCGAAGCAATCCGGATAACCGGGGGCAAAATTGTGGGTGAAGTCGTGGAGCATGGGAAAGGGATACAGGTTGGGGATGTGAAGGTGTTGTAGTAAATGCAAAATGAGAAAGAGGAAATATCGGATAGGGACAAAGCATTATTCGAAGCCGGCATCAAATTAGGTGCTCTATACCATCAGTTCACAGGCACGCCCGTGAGCATAGAAACAGTAGAAAAATTAGAGGCGGCGATAGAAAGAAGTGTATCGCTTCAACCCTGGGTGAGCTCGGTAGAAGTGAGAATTGATAGAGAGAAGGTGAGAAAGTGCGAGCTCGAGAATAAATTCAAGTATTGTGAGTTAAGTGGCGAAATGCTGGACGTAAAAGTGGTTGTCTTGTATGAAAACGTGGAAGTACATGCACGGGTGAAATACGAAGAGGAGCTGGATTATCCCCTGATGCGCGTTGAAAAAGTATCAAACTTCTGAAAAAAAAGCGTTACATCTCTTCCGGTGCTTCTATGCCCAGCACATCCAGGGTATCACTTAGAACTATTTTTGCACATTCCACGAGAACCAACCTCGCTTTTCTTAGCTCCTCATCGGCATTTAGCACCGGACAATCCTTATAAAACAAGTTGAAACGTTCAGCGAGCTCTCTTGCGTATTTAGCGACCAGATGCGGCTTCAACTCTGAAGATGCTCGCTCCACAATATACCAGAACTTGGATAACTTTATTATTAGCTCCTTTTCACTATCCTCCTTGAGCAGAGCTGCCTCGTAATCCACCGTGGAGAAACCCTGTTCCTCCGCAGCTCTTAATATGCTGCAAGCACGTGCATGCGAATATTGAATAAACGGAGCGCCTTTCTTCTCTATATCGAGTGCATCTTTGAAATCAAACACTATATGCTTATCTGGCGATACTTTCACCATGTCATACCGCAATGCACCTATTCCTACTTTTCTTGCAATTTCGCGCTTCTTATCTTCATCCAAATCTTCCCTCCTCTTTTTCACTTCTTTATACGCCCTCTCCTCGATTTTTTCCATCAACTCATCCGCGGAGATATATCTACCAGCACGGGTGGATAAGGAACCGGTTGGCAGCGAGACAAACTCGAAGATAACAAATTCCGGCACTTTCACTCCCAATATTTGAAGCGCTTTCGCCAATTGCTGTGAGACCAACTCGTGGTCTTTCCCAAACACATCTATCACCCTGTCACATCTATTGCTCTTCCATCTGTGATAAGCGAGGTCTCTCGCGGTATAAAGCGAAGTTCCATCTGTCCTCTGTATTACCAATTCCTTTTCTATTCCCTCCAGTTGCAGTAAAAGAGCAGAACCAGAACTGTCGAATTTTATCTTCCCCTTTTGCTTTAACTCTTCTATTACTTCTTTCACTGCACCTCTTCTCACAAATTCACTTTCCCAAACGAATAAATCATGCAGAATATTTAACCGTCGCAAGGATGCCTGGATTCCCGAAAGGCATTTCTTCACCACGGCTTCGTATCTCTTCACCACTGCTTCATCTCCTGCCTCGTATTTCCTCATCAATGCTTCCACATCCTTCAAAAATGCATTATTCTCCTCTATCATCCTGTTTGCAGCGATGTAAACGTCAGCAACGGCATGGTCAGCTTTTTTATCCTCGGCTAAAGCGATTCTTTCCGCACCCCATACCACTACCCCTATCTGCCTTCCCATATCATTCAAATAGAAATGCGTTTCCACGTCGTAACCTGCACGCTTTAATACTCGCACCAGAACATCACCAATAATAGCGTTTCTGAGATGCCCTATATGGAGAGGACCATCAGGATTAGCAGAAGTATGCTCGATTATAATCTTATCTTTCTTCTTTGCAGGCTCTATTCCCTCCTTTATCCTACGTAAGGTCTTACGCAAGAAGAGATCGTTCACATAGAAGTTGATATAAGGACCGGCAGCAACTGCATTTGAGATCAATGTGTATTCAGCAGGTATCTCGAGGTGGTTTACGATATCCGTGGCGACGATTTCCGGTGGCTGTTTGTAAGCACGAGCCAATGAGAAAGCAACCCTGGATGCAATATCCGCGTGCTCACTCTCTTCTAAATCTAATCCTGCTTCCAACTCCTTATACTCATAAGAAGCTTTTTCCAATGCTCTCTTCAACACTTGCTCAACTTCTTTTTCTAATTCGAGGAACATGTTTTTAGTATAGGATGGTGTAGGATAAAAATACACGAGTTCGCGGTTTTGCTCGTTTCTACTGTCTTGAACTAACTAAGTAAAATACGATAAAAGCATGTAAAGTCCTACCAGCAGTAGTATAACCCCCGAAATTCTTTTTATTATTACACTGTATTTAATAAAGGGTTTCAATGTGAAACGAGAGGTATATGCAATTGCAAGCAGAGGCAGTCCCAATCCAAGTGAGTATATAGTTAAAAGAATGCCCCCGTAGAGTATATCCCCCTCTACCGCCACTATTGCAAGTATCGCACCCAGTATGGGACCGATGCAAGGGGTCCATATGATCCCGAGGGAAAAGCCGAGCACGAAACCACCCGCTGCACCTCCTGCATTGATAGTAGATAGCCTCGTGATTACTCCTCTCCCTGTATTTGGAATAGCCGCGCGAATTTTTTGTTCTATCACATCAAAAATCATATACAGACCAAGAAATATGATTATAGCTCCTCCAAAGGCATACAGCATCGTTTGATACTGCTGGAATACCGACCCAAAAGCAGAAGCAAACACGCCCATCAGGGCAAATGAAATGGAGAGCCCTATAACTATTGTAACTGGTATAAACCTACCTGATTTGGTCGAATATGCTGCAATCAGCGGTATCACTGGGAGTATGCAAGGAGATAAGACGCTTAATATGCCAAATAAGAACGCGAGGAGTGGAGACGGTGGTAGCATCATTTTGCGCATCCCTTCCTACGAAGCCAGCGCCACCCACAGATAAAGACCGCGGCTATTGCGATTAGCACACCAAAACCAGGCGTTTTCGTATTATGTGCAGATGGACTTTGAAGTGGTAGCTGCGCCGGATTAGAATATAACTTAAGAGCATACTGCATCTCTTCTATCAGCGTTTCCGCATCATGATAGCCAACTAAGCGATAAACTTCTTCTCCATGTGAATTCGTGAACACAATCGCCGGGATGTAGCGAATGCCATATTCTCTCGCAAGTCCGCCTGACCCAGCAATGGGAACAAAATTCTTAGACATGTTGATCACCCGTGCATCTGCGAGTACCTCCTTCTGCATTTTGCATGCGGGACATCTCTCAGACTCAAAAAATATCATTGTTGGTTTGTCCTGAGACCCTGCAATTTGCATACCTTCATGATAGTTGTGCCACTCTATCGCAGATTGCGCATTTACCGCCTCGGAGCATATCGCTATGAGCACCAGTGCGAAAACAAGAACGATTTTTCCTTTGATTTCTATCACCACTTTAGTTGTTCTATGTGTCAATATATAAATTAATTTCAAATCATAATCCGTACACAATATCACTATTTCGTGATAAACATGAATTTTATCTTTATAGTGGCAAAATCCCGTAAAAACATTTTCTCCCACCTTCTAAGTAGCGGAGCTTTTCTTTGGTAAAGCTTTTCTTTGATCAAACTTTCTTTTAAAAAGAAAGTTTGTTATGCAACTTCCCACGAAATATAGTACCGGATGTAAGAGCATAGATGAACTATTAGGAGGAGGCTTCGAATCTGGAACTGTTACCCAACTATACGGAGAAGCAGGCAGTGGAAAAACCAATGTATGCCTCCAGGCGGCGGTAGAATGCGCGATAAAAGGGAAGAAGGTGATTTTTATAGACAGCGAAGGATTTTCTCCGGAAAGATTCTTACAAATCGCCAGTGCTAACTCAGAAGATGTAGAAAGCATAGCACGAAGGATTATAATCTACGAGCCACATAGTTTCGAGCAGCAAACGTCATGCATAAACGAGATTGAGGATGTAATAAAGGAAAATGGAGTTGCACTCGTAATCCTCGACTCAGCTACTCTCTTCTACCGATTGGAGCTGGACGATGAAAGAAGCATATATCTGAGGCGAGTATTGGCGAACCAAATAATGCATCTTTTGGAAATCGCTCGTAAGTATGACCTCGCAGTCATAATAACAAATCAGGTGTATATGGATATTGAGGATGGAAATTTACGCCCTTCCGGGGGATATGCTCTCGAACACTTATCCAAGGTAATCGTGCAGCTTGAGAAGACGTCAGAAGGGCGTGGTAAAAGAATAGCTACCTTAAAGAAGCACCGGTCTATGCCTGAAGACATAGCATGCGAGTTTTTTATCACGAGTAAAGGGGTGGAAGATATGTAATGCAAAACTGCGTAATTTGTGGAAAGGGAAAAGCATCAGAGTCGTTACGTGTTTGCGTTGATTGCATACGTAGTGGCAGAGGAGATGCAATCCGTTACGCAAAAGAAGCACATAAGCAGATAAGAGAGAGATATGGACTCCCAGCAGAACCCCCGAAGAGCGAAGGTGGGATAAAATGCGAGCTTTGCTCGAATGAGTGCGTGATGAAAGCTCGCGAAAGAAGCTATTGTGGGCTAAAAGAGAACGTAAATGGGAAATTAAGGTCTTTAGCGCCTCCTGAGCATGCACTGATGTATGCATATATTGACCCACTGCCAACAAACTGCTGCGCCGCCTGGTTCTGCCCCGGCTCTTCGCAATACACAAAAGTGAACATCGCGGTATTCTTCTATGGCTGTAATTTCGATTGTGTTTTCTGTCAGAATGCATCGCATAAGGATTTGGGAATTGCTAAGGCTGTAAGCGTAAAAGATTTTGTCTCTCAGGTGCTGCGGAAAGAAAATGCATATTGCGTCTGCTTCTTTGGTGGAAGCCCGGAGCCACAACTACCCTTTGCAATACGTGCTTCGGAGCGGATTTTAGAGAATAAAAAGGTGAGGATATGCTGGGAATGGAATGGATGCGGCAACAGGAATTTGGTGAAGCACGCAGCAGAGATTTCACGTAGAAGTGGTGGAATCGTAAAGTTCGACCTTAAAGCGTTTGATCCTGACTTGAGTATCGCGCTTAGCGGTGTTCCAAACAAGAGAGCTTACGAAAACTTTGAGTTGATAGCAGAAGAGTTCTTTGAAGGCTCCCACCCGCCTGTTATCACTGCTACTACATTGCTTGTGCCTTTCTATGTTGATGCGAAGGAGGTGGAAGATATTGCTCGTTTCATCGCCGGCATTAACCCAGAAATACCTTATTCACTTCTTGTATTTCATCCTGATTTCTACATGCGAGACCTCCCAATAACGCCGAGAGAACAGGTGCAAAGATGCTATGATGCAGCGAAAAGACATCTGAAAAACGTGAATATTGGGAATAAGCAACTGCTTGGAATATAAATAGTTGCAGCTTGCAACTTGCAACCGAAAAATTTATAAAGGCTAAACTTCAAAAAACTAAAAAGTGTATCTTAAACTTAAAGAGAAAGGGGAATAAGAATGAGAAAAAAATTTGGCTTGAAAGTGTTGGCAATCTCGATTGCTTTGGTGCTGGTCGCAAGCAGCGCAACGGTGTATAGCTCGCAGAAAGGGGAAAAAGGAGTTATCTCTCTTTTGGCGCCGCCTTTTATTGGAATTGTGGGTGCGAGTGAGATGCAAGGGGATGAGGCGTGGGGTAGTGCCCCGCGAGCAGGGACATCATTCATCGAAGAAGAAGCTGGAATAGCTGAATACGCAAACATTGAGCAGAAAATAATCCTCCAGAAGACACAAATGGACAATTATAACGATGCTCGAAGCGAAATGGAAGCTCTGAGTTCAGCGACCACTTATTATGAAAATTTTACAATGCTAATAGGTGAAAAAAAGTGCTCTTCCACACATAATTACTGCCCCTGGGGGGCATGGTGTTTCTGGAACTATTATACAAGAGGGCGTCCAAGTTTCATAGGTTTCTCATCAGAATTTTATACTTATTGTATCAAAATTTTAAAAGAAGCCAAGCCAGGTACTTACGAGTTTCAGGTTAGATATCTTAGGGGGTTAGACTTACATTTAAGCCATAAAATAAATATTACTGTTGATATAACTGAATGTCAGAATTGCAGTATTTTAACAGGAGTAGTTACAGATTTAAGGGATAATCCAGTTTATAATGCAGAAATCTGCGTAAAGAAGCGGGACTATGAGAGTATAGATTACCACACTGATCTTACTGGTTTTTATTCTACCGGTCCATTACGAAATGGGACGTATACCCTCTCTATTTCTCCTCCATCTGGTGTTAATTTACTTGGCAAGGTAATTACTGCCAACATAACTCAAAATACTACTTTAAATATTACCTTGCAATGTGGAGGTATTTTAACTGGTAAAGTTATGGATACAAATGGTACCCCTGTTTATAATGCAAGAGTATCCGTTAGCGGTCCAACAAATGATTATGGTTATACCAACATAAATGGGACATATTCAATAATTAGATTAAAAAATGGGACTTACTCCGTTACAATTACACCACCAAGCGGGGCTAATCTTCTTAAACAAAAGACCACTGCTAATATTACCGAGTGCCAGACAACATATCTAAATAGTACTCTGCAGTTTGGAGGTATTTTAGCAGGCAGAGTAACCTATGAGAATGGAACCGGGATAGACCTTGCACGTGTAGTGATGTCGGGTCCGTCATCAAAGAGTACTTACACAAACACCACGGGATATTATCGCATCGTTGGACTATTAGCTGGAAACTACGCCGTTACTGCATCCCCGCCAAGCGGAGCTAGTCTACTGTCGAATTCAACCGCGGCAAGCATAACATTGGGAGAGACAACGACTGTCAATCTGATACTGTCAGAAGCAGGAATAATAACAGGAAGGGTAACCTATGAGAATGGAACCGGGATATACAATGCACGTGTAGTGACGTCGGGTCCGTCATCAAAGAGTACTTACACAAACACCACGGGATATTATCGCATCGTTGGACTATTAGCTGGAAACTACGCCGTTACTGCATCCCCGCCAAGCGGAGCTAGTCTACTGTCGAATTCAACCGCGGCAAGCATAACATTGGGAGAGGCAAAAGTCATGGACTTTGTGCTACATCCACGCGAAGACTACCTCTAATTGCATGAATCCCTGTCGTTTCACCCTTTAGCAATGATAAAATAGAGGATAACTTTCAACGCCTCCACTTCTCATGATCTCAATGGTGACATTCATGCTGTTGAGAAAATATCGAAAGAAGACAAAATAAAAAGTGGAAAATGGCAATGGAAAAAGTGAAGATAAGAAGTGTTGAGGATTTAAATTCGTTACCCGAAGGAGTTTTCGAGCTCGAAGAATAGGATTTAGAGCCAGAACATTTAGCGCAAAAATTATCAACTTTTCTTAAAAGTTTTAAATTATATAGGAGTACATCGCATCTGACATCTTGAAATCGCTTATCACATATTTCACATCAAGAGCATCCAAAACTTTATTCGCTTCTGATTCGTTCTTCGCAATGAAAAAAACACAAGCTCCTGGACTATTTTCCTGGTAAGGTCCTCCTATCCCTTGTTGAAAGGGATTCGCAACAGGAATCCTATGTGCAATGCGAGTGATCCAATGTCCGTAGTCCCACCAGTTCATTACAGAATATGCTGATTTTGGATAAGTATAATCCCTTCTTTCATGGGGGTACAAAGCATAATAATCAACATCAGGATCAGGTGTATTTTCTCGCATCCATAAAAGAGATTCATACCAATCGTATCCCGGCCCTCCACCACCAGGATATTTTGCTGCGCTGATAGACCCTCGGGCTTTGCCATGGTCTGGAGTGAAAAAAATGGGGGGATAAAAAACAACGAAGGCAATGACGATAGAAGTTATGATAATATCAGTGCGAAAAAATTTCTTAGCATTAATCTCCTGCGCTTCTTTCGATTTCTTATTATTATGCTTTTTTTTCGCTTTTCTTCCTCTCTCTCTTTCCCCCTTGATCTCCTCTCTTGCTTTTTCTCTCTTTATTCCCTGCTTTTTTTTACCTTCTCCTCTAAACGCTACAAACTCGATAATCCTCCAGGATAGAAAACCACACAGAATAGCGGCATTGACTGCATAATAAGCTGCGAATCTGTTCTGACCGAAACATGCAAACAGTATCACTGTGCTCCATACGACAAACAAAATCTCTTCCGCTCTCCATCTCCTCACGATATTATAACTTATCCAAGCGAGAGCAGCGAAAGCGATGAAGAAAGTGGTAGTGAACCAATTCCAGATGTCGCTCCAGTCCATAGGTTGAACCTCAGCTATGGTTAAATAAGGCTTTGAAGGTGCGAATATGTATAGGAAGGGTTCTGTCAGCATTGAGTATAAAGAAGGATTTAAAAAGCTCAAAATAAGAAAGGATATTGCCATTATTGTTAAAATCGCAATAGGATACCAGTAAGGTTTTATTTTCGCTATCCTCAGCGAGAAAGAAAGAGCAGTTAAAAAAAAGAATGCAATTATGCCGAGAAGAAGGGAAAAAATGTGAATTTCAGACAGAAAGCCATAGGAAAGCACAACAGGTGCTATCATAGCCAAGGGAATGATGAAAACCGGCATGCTAACGATGCAGAGATAATCAGTGTTTGCTCTTCTAAGATGATCTACCACATGCTGAACCAATGCGTATAAAATCAAGATAAAAATGAAAATGGGAGCACCCATCCATGCGAGGAAATAAGACCC
>JAODGF010000008.1 GCA_025464645.1 Methanosarcinales archaeon | reverse complement strand
GGTCAACGGTTTTCGCTCGCACGGAAAAAGGAGAGGAGATAGTCGAGGGTGCACGAGAAAAGGGGTACATCGAAGCGAAAGAAATAGAGGAGAAAGGGTTGGGATTGATACGGAGGTTGGGAGAGAGGAAGAGGAGGAGAGGTTCTGCGAGGTAAAAGGGGTCAATCTTGTTACGGTGGTAAGAAAATAATGGGAGAAGAAATTTCATTGGAGGAATATAAAAAGGCGTATAGAGAAGTGAGGGTGGAGGAGGAGAAAAGAGGGTTTTTAACTCATCTGGTAGTGTACGTGCTGGTTAACGCTATGCTGATAGTCATTAACTTCTTATATTCTCCAGAGGCTATCTGGTTCTTTTATCCGCTCATAGGCTGGGGTATTGGGATAACTGCACATTACTTAGATGCGGTTCGCTGGATAGAAAAAGAGCTTAAGAAGAGAGAGGCAATGGCTGAATATAGGGCGAAGGAGATTAAAAGAGGAATGAAATAGCATATTTAGCAACGAGAGTTACCTTTACCCAAAGTAGCAGAACCCTGCGTGGAGGCTCAGCAAAGGGACGTATAGGTTGCGAGTTATGTGTAGTCATTATACATTATATCCCGGTATTTTTTGTGGTCCTCGGTATTCGGTAGCCTTAGCAAGCTCCTTTAGACATTCTGGGTTCCGCGCTGTGGTCATGTCCCCGAGTGGTTCGTTTCGAACAAGTCCTTTTAGAAATCGTCTTATTATTTTTCCACTCTCTGTATTTGGCACATCAGGGACATAGTAAACGACTTCCGGAGTCGCTACCGGACCTATCTTCTCCCTCACCACTTTCACTATTTTCCTGTCCATCTCCTCTTTGGGCACTTCGACACCTCTTTTCAGCACCACGAAAAGAGCAGGCACTTCTCCTTTTATCGCATGGGGCTTCCCCACTACTGCAACTTCTGCAACTTCTTCCAGGTCGCTTACCACATCTTCTATCTCAGCAGTGCCTAACCTGTGTCCTGCGACCTCCATAACATCGTCAATCCGCCCGGTAATCTTTATCAGAGGCTGCCCACCTATTTCCTGACCGATTTTTATTCCCCCATCACCTGCAAAATATATCTCCGTGCCGTATTCACTCCAGTACTCTGCCACATATTTCTCCGGCTGCTTGTACATCCCTCTGAGCATAGAAGGGGCATAAGGAGGTTTTACAACGAGATATCCTGATTCTCCTTCTTTCACCGGCTCGCCAGTCTCATCCAGGATATCGTAATGGACACCTGGAAGTGCAGGACCTGCTACGCCTGGAATAAAAGGACCTATGCCGGGAAGTGAGGACAAGAGTATCCCACCAGTCTCAGTTTGCCAGTATGTATCTATCAATGGACAGCGGCGCTGCCCTATCTTCTCGAAGAACCATTTCCACGTGTCCGGGTCGATTGGTTCGCCAACCGATGCCAACAGCCTCAGAGAGGAGAAGTCATACCCTTCGACCCATTTATCTCCCGCGGCTCTTAATGCCCTTATTGCGGTGGGCGCGGTATAAAATATAGTTACTCCATATTTCTCTATTATCTCCCACCATCTGCTCGGATTGGGATAGTCAGGCGCGCCTTCGTACCATAATACCGTCGCTCCCACGAGTAAAGGACCGTATAGCCCATAAGAATGCCCCGTTATCCACCCTATATCTGCCGTTGACCAGAAGAGGTCTTCAGGATGCAAATCAAAGACGAGTTTCATTGTCAATGCTACTCCAACACCGTAAGCACCGCAGGAGTGCATAACCGCCTTCGGCTTGCCTGTCGTTCCGGAAGTGTAAAGTATAAAAGAACTGTCTTCTGATGTGATTGGTTCTGGTTCACAATAAGCTTCGGCTTCTTCCATCAATTCATCAAAGTAATAGTCCCTGCCTTCCTTCATTGTTACCCCGCCATTCAACCGTCTCACGACCACACAATTCTCTGCACCTGCCTTCTCCAGGACCTGAGCTTCATCTATTCGCTTTTTTAACTCTATCCGTTTTCCTCTTCGGTAGAAGCCATCCACTGTGATAAGTATCTTTGACCCTGCATCTTCCATCCTCTCTCGCACCGCATGAGGAGCAAAAGCAGTGTAAACGATAGAGTGCCATGCTCCTATCCGCTGACATGCCAGCGCAACTATTGCGGTCTCGGGAATCATCGGCATCCAGACAGTTACAGGACTCCCTTTCTTTACTCCAAGACCTTTTAAAACGTTTGCAAACTTGCTCACTTCTCTATATAAATCCATATAAGTCAAGACCCTTTGGACTTCATCCACAGGTTCGGGTTCCCAAATAATTGCTGCCTTGTTCCTGTCTTCATCAAGATGCCGGTCAAGACAGTTATAGCACAAATTTGTTTTATTTCCTACGAACCAGTTGAAATACGGTGGCTCCAACTTTACTATTTTATCCGCATCCCACTCCTCAAACCAATCTATGAACTCCTTAGCTTGTTTAGCCCAGAAACCTTCAGGGTCTTTACTCGCTTCGGCGTAGATTTTCTCATCGCTAAAGTAAGCTTTTTCCTTCATTGCCTCCGCGGGCCAGAATACATCGCTCTTCTCAGGGTCCTCTTTCACCCATTGTTTCCCCGCTTCCTTTAGCTTTACACCAACATTCATTCCCGTTTTTTTATTATTATATTTTCCTCCTGGTTATTATTTTGTCTTGTGTTTGTACATCACAATACCCTCAGCAACCTTTGGCAGAAACAGAGTTGACTTTTGTGGGAATGCTTTCTTCTCTACCTGTGTCTTGTACTCCACATCTGTTATTCGCAGCGGTTTCAGAAAGAATGCAACTCTACAATCACCCCTATCCACCTTTTTAATTGCTTCTCTCGCGCTGGACATGAAATCAAGGTCCTCCGGCTTACCAATAAGCCATTCATGCAAACTTATTACATCCAATCCCACTCGCTCGCCTCTCTTCTCTGCCAATGCCTTTATCTTTCGCTCATCAGCCCGCAGCAAATAAATTTTATCCCCGTCATACATGCCTAACCTGACATCAAATTCGTTATCGTGTTCACGCTCGCGGAGCTTTGAATATATAGCATTCATCTCGTGCTCACTTTTATCGTAGCTCGTGATTTTAAAATTCTCTTTTACCTTCGTCCATAAATCTCCCATGTGACACTTTTTCACACATCTGTGCCAGGGGAGCAATAAGAGTGCCCTATCCCCTCCCTCTAAGAGCGTCATCAATGTATATGCTGTTCCCTCCTCTTTATCTATACTCAACCGATGAGAAGCAGCGTACCGGTGATGTCCGTCGAGGATAAGAATCTTTTCGTCCTTCATTAGGTGCTGAATCTTGCCCATAATTTCTTCTTCTGATACTTCCCAGAGCAAGTGGCGAGCACCGTTTAATTCGACATCCACAATCGGCTTTCTATGCTCTTCTATCTTCAAATCCGGTCTGCTAAAGCCCAGATAATCCTCGAAAATGCGGTTTATTCCGTGGTTTGGCATGTTGTATTCCGCAACAATTGGCGAGAAATTCATCCCACATTCTTTCATCAGCCTGTATCGCTCCCGTGTATTCGCCTCAAAGGTCTTTTCATGTCCAAATATGCTGTGTTCATTGAGCTTTTCGACTTTCACCAGCGCTACTAATCCAAATGCGAAATAGGTCTCTCTTCTATCTTCCTCCGGAATTTGTTCCCTAATCTCTTCCGATAACTTGTATCTGACTCCATAGATGTAGAAAGAACGTTTTTCACGTTCAATCAGAAGACCATCGTTGAAGAACCGATTGAGATTCTCTTTTGCATAATCTACAAATTCGTTCTCCGCCACCCTCTCTTTTCTCGTGGTAAAGCAGATTACATTATTCCTCTTAGCTGAATATTTCTCGTACAGAGTCGTGTCAATAGTATCGTAAACCGGACAGATCATCTCAGCTCGGTTTTCCAGTTCCGGGTTCAGGATTACCGCCTTGAAAGGCTTTATTTCCACCATGTTATTTCTTGTTTTCTTGTGGTTACTTTAACTACCTACTACTAATACTATAAATATCCTATCGCTCTACCTCCAATCGTGAGGGTAAAACAAAACATGAGAGCCGATGATTTAAGTGAGGATGTAATAGAAATAGCACGCAAAATAGTAAAAGAAGGACCTATCTGTGATAATTGCCTTGGCAGACAAATTGCAAAGATCTCCTCAGGGCTATCAAATGAAGAAAGAGGAAAAATATTAAAGGAAGTTTTGAGAACAAAAGGGGTGAAGATAGAAGAAGGCAAATGCTGGGTATGTAATTGCTTATTTGAGAATTTAGAACGGTGGGTGTCAAAAGCATTAGAAAAACTAAAAGAATACGAATTTGATTCCTTTTTAGTGGGCACAAAAGTGAGCGGGATGCTGTTGGAGAATGAAGAGCTGATATGGGAAATCTCGGGTGCCTCTTATGCCGAACCGTTAAAAGCAGAGTTGAATAGAGAGGTAGGCAAGAGAATAGAGAGGCGAACAGGGAAAAGGGCTGATTTTGAGATGCCTGAAGTCGTGGTAATACTGAATTTATGGACGGAAAAGGTGGAGTTGCAAGTAAACCCGGTTTTCATTTATGGAAGATACAGGAAGTTCAAAAGGGGGCTGCCACAAACAAGATGGTTCTGCCGTGAGTGCCATGGCAGAGGATGTGAGAAGTGCAATTTTACCGGGAAAATGTATGCAGAATCTGTCGAAGAGCTGGTAAAGGGCTCAGTATTGGCGGAATTTAAAGGTGGAGACATGGTGTTGCATGGATGCGGGAGAGAGGACATAGATGCCCGAATGCTCGGCTCAGGTCGCCCTTTTGTGGTTGAGATAAAGGAGCCGAGGCGGAGGAAAGTGGATTTGCAGATGTTAGAGGAGAAAGTGAAGGAAGAAAACGAGGGTAAAATCGAGGTGACAGGTCTTCAATACGTGAAACGAGAAATGGTAGCGAAGATAAAAAATGCTAAGGCGGATAAGACTTACAAGGTTGAAGTGGAGCTAAAAACAAAGGTGCTCGAGACTTATTTGAAAAATGCTCTAAATAAACTAATTGGAACGGTGATAGAACAGAGGACACCCATAAGGGTAATGCACAGAAGGGCGGACCTGATAAGAAAAAGGAAAGTATATGATGCAAGATTGGTAAGCTTCAATTTTGAAGAGCAAATTTGCGTTATAGAAATAAAATGTAATGGTGGTTTGTATATAAAGGAACTCATATCGGGTGATGAAGGAAGAACGAAGCCAAGTTTAAGCGAGTTGCTTGGAACCGGAGCAGAAGTGAAGGAACTGGATGTGATGGATGTGGAACTCAAATGATTTTAGCAAGAAAGTGTATAAACAGTCATTAATGTTCCTAAATATTTCCCTACTTTGCCGAAGGAATTTAATTCTCTCTCCAGCCACTCGAGGTCAACGGGTTTGAAATTGCTACCGGAATGGAGCTTCTCGAATCCTTCCGGCGTCAATTCAATCACAATAACCTTTTCCTTCGCTACTTGCCACATCTCACGAATGCACTTTCTTCTTCTCTCTGGCTCAATGTGATGCAAAACGCCGTAGCTGATTACAACGTCAAAACTCCTGCTTGGATAACGAAGTGTGGTTGCATCTCCTTTCTGAAATATAATTTTCTCTCTAACTCCTTCCTTTTCTGCGTCTCTCTTAGCTTCCTCTAAGGCATCCTCGGAAATATCTATATTCGTAACCATGCAATTGAAATCTCTCGCGGCGATAATCGCAAGTGGTCCTGCTCCAATGTCAAGCAAAATCTTATTTTCTACTTGCCATCTTCTCAAAATTTCCGCTCGTTCTATCAAGCCTTCTGAGTCTTCTTTCAGTTTTTCATCTTGCATTTTTCCCCTACTCTTTCCTGATCACAAAAACCTCTCCTTCTTCTTTTATCTTGAATTCAACATCCAAAAACTTCTTCGTCACGTACATGTTCGTTTCGAGATGTTTCGTAATCTCACGAACCTTTAGCTCTGAATTCCCATCTGCAAGCGCAATATAAGGTACAAGCTGGTCGGCAAGATGGACATCAACGGTTGATGGGGATTCTAATTCTTTTATAATATTACGCGCTGCTTCTTCGCCAACGAGTTCCGCCCTCTTCCCTCTCTCGCCTAATGCACTGCCACTCTTGTATCCACGCCAGAGCGTTATGCCACAGCCGGTTGTCCTCTCGTTCTCTATCTCTGTTCTTATCCCGGTATCGTATCCTACCGCATTTAATACCTTTTCTGCTGCCTTCGCCTGCCTTTCCGCTATATGCGCCGGAAGACCGCAGGAATGAGAAATGCCTTTTATGACTCCTTCCCTCCCATTTCTCTTAAAAACGATTTCCCTTATGTGAGGCGAGGGGGCTATTCTCGCTTCCACCCATCCTCCACCTTTTGGATAATAACCTCGTCTCTTCATCGCCAGATGCACATTGCATCCCATCTCATGTATAGCTTTGAGAAACACCTCGGTGTAAAAATCTATCGGAGGGGACCATTTAACGTCTGTTCCACCTTTTATAAGTACTTTCGTCTCGCTATCCGCAAAAAGCGCAACTGGAATAAGGCATTGCAATAGCAATGTAATGCTCCCCGCAGTGCCTATGTCTATTTCACCTTCAAATCCTTTTAGCGCACCGGGAGAGAATTTTAACCTTGAAGAACGCAGCTCCAATCCTTCTGTTTTCCCACCGGACAGTTTGGCTACCGCCTTAACCGCGTGCAAATGTTGTGCTGCAAGACCGGGATTGGGTCTATTTGCTCTTATGTTCTTTATCTCTACTTCTTTTCCTGTTATTGCGGCAAGTGCTATTGCGGTCCTTATTATCTGCCCGCCGCCTTCGCCATAAGTGCCGTCTATTTGGATCATCATCTTTCAGATGAGCTTTTCGAGTGGATATGTAGGTCGTAATTTCATTTTAATATTCTTAATCGCCTTAAATCTTGAATAATCGATTTTAGTCATGCTACTACTGCGACCAAAGATTCAGCAGTGCCATTTTCCTCTGGTATTGGTTCTTCACCCTCAATCATGCTTTCGATAGTCATTAAAGTTAATCCCAGAGAAGTCGCTATTTTGTTGTTACCTCACACCCATCCTCCTTCACGATTACAGTATGCTCGGCTTGTGAAATTAACCCATTCCCCTCTTCTTTTAATACTGGATAATCTCTTAATACTCCTTTCGTGTTTTCTAACGTTCGAAGTGCTAAATCAAGCCTCTCCCTTGGCAGCCACCTCTTTGCGAACGGCAATCCCTGATATTTCTTTATTTCCTCCAACAGCCTTTTCGCCTCTTTCAATCTGACCGGCTTCGCTTTTATCAGACTATATATCTCTGCATTACCACTCTCTACTACTTTTCCCGCACCCTGTGCATCCGTTGCAAATGGCTCTATTGCAATGACATCGTTCTCTCGGAGTATTACCCCGTGCTCATACTTCACATTGGGAATTGTCGGTTGAGCATGAGAATTGTATCTCATGAGACCATGTCCCGTCAGATTGACAATGGGCTTATACCCCTGCTCTCTTATGGTATTCTCAATTACTTCTCCTATCTCAATAGTGCTTATGCCATCACGAATTATCTTTATCGCCTCGTTTAACGCCGCTTCAGACGCTTTCACCAGCCCTTCGCCATTGCCACTTAAATCCACGGTCACCGCACTATCACCAATATAACCGTCTATATGGGTACCAATATCAAGTTTTACAATATCCTTGCCAAAGACAGTCTTGTCGTCTATCGAAGGAGTAGCATGTGCCGCTTCTTCGTTCCTCGATATATTACAGGGGAATGCAGGTTGCGCACCCTTTTCTCTTATGCTGTTCTCAACGAACTCCGCAACTTCTAACAAAGCAACTCCTTCTTTTATTCTCCCTACCGCTTCTTCTCTTACCTCTGCCAGAATCCTACCCGCACTTCTATATTTATCCAATATAAGTTCTATCTCCTCTTCCATTTTTAGTACTCCTCTCTTTTCTTTATTTTCTCCTTAAACCTTAAAGGTTACCATTACTATATTCTATTTTTCTCCTCACTTCATCCCCCAGGTCAAAGCCTTCAAATACCGAAAGTCTCTTCAGATACCACGAGCAAGGCACTTTCTTCTCCTTTAACTCTGATTCTGCAAGGTTTGCCTTTATTGATGTAAACACAGAAGCCTCCTCTTCTCCTCTTTCTCTTCTTACCCACAGATCAAAGCTCTCATACCGCTTGGACGCAATAAGAAGCATAAAATAATGCTTGTAGTTATGGAGTTCCCATTCCTCTACTTCTATGTTCATTCGAGAAAACTCCGCAGGATGCGTCAACCGAAGTTCCTCTGGATACACCACAGGCTCGTAATTTATACTCGTCCTGAGAAAACCACCAGTGTCCCTTGCCACAACTTCGTATTTCTTCGTGATGCCTTCATGGACAATAAGTGCAGAATAAAAGGGTTTATCGTCTGCCGAGCCTCTAAAATTCGATACTATCTCAAAAGGTATCGTTTCTCTTGCTATGAGCCCTGTACCAGTAAAAATTTTATGAAGCATATCAGGGCTTTCACTTACTGTTAGCTCGATCTCCACAGCGATTGTATATAGAGGGCGGCGTGTCGAGCCGTAGTTCTTCAGCTCTTTTACCCTTATACTTTTTTGTTTTGCATTGAGCATTATTTCTTGGTTCATAAATCAACCAGTGATATGAATATTTATGTTGCTAACATTTATATACTTCTGAAGTGAAGAAGGTGAGAAAAAATGAGTGAAGAGCCAAATGAGGTTATAAAAAGTATGTGGGAAGAACTTCGGAAGACGATTACGGTCGAAACTGCAATTGGGAAGCCCATAGAGATAGAGGATAAGACCCTGATTCCCATCTTTGAGACCGGCTTCGGCGCTGGTGGAGGTGGCGGCAAGGGAAAAGAGAAAGAGGGGCAAGGATATGGTGCTGGGGGCGGAGGTGGAATAAAGCCGGTAGCTCTCGTAGCGGTGTTCAGGGGCATACCCGGACCTGAAGGATTGAGGGTGCTCTCGCTGAAACCGTCTGGTGCAATAGAGAAGATCGTCGGAGAAGCATTGCCAGTGGTGATGGATAAAATCAAAGAGATGAAAGAAGGCAAAGAGGGCAAAAAAGCAGAAGAAATAAAATGATCTAAATGGAGAGCTTTTAGGAAGTTCTCCTCTTAGTTTATTTTTACAATGGACATAATACCAATTCTATTAATTGTTTTAGCGATTATAGTGGTCTTAATAGCTGCTGCGCTCCTAATACCCGTTGATATCTCGCTTAGGCTCTTCAAAGAAGGACCTTTGGCACAGCTACGAATGTCATTTGGGTTCTTACTGGGTACTGTTTCGGGTCACCTGGACTTTAGCAACGAGAAGAAGGATTTTCGATTACGAGTCTTAGGCGTCACCCTTCTCAAGAGACCCTTTGAGAAGAGAGAGGAGAAACGCACTGATCGGAAGAAGATTATATGGAACGCAAACGAACTGTATGATGCTGGGAAGGATTTGGCTGGGGCGCTCACCAAAAACATATCCATAAAGAGATTAGGGGGCAGGGTGAAGGTAGGGCTATCTGACCCATACCAGACCGGCATGCTGATTGGGTTTCTGTATGCAGGCAGAGGTATATCAAATGCTCTCCATCCTGAAACACAGCTCGAGATAGAACCATCCTTTGAAGAGGAGATGATGGATGCGGATATAGAAATTCGGCTTCGCCTACCTCTATTTAAGGTTGTTATTCCCTTTATCTGTTTCTTCCGCAGGATAAGGAAGGATTTTTGACATGTATCTAATCTAAGCTCCGCGGAACTTAAAAGGCGAGA
>JAODGF010000007.1:3324-7071 GCA_025464645.1 Methanosarcinales archaeon | reverse complement strand
TCCGCGGAACTTAAAAGGCGAGAATTCCACGCCGCCGCCCTCATAAAATTTCGTGAACCACTCGTAGAAATGCAGCCTGATGGTATGGATACCAGCCATTATCGCCTCAAGTATTACCACGAGTGCGGTCCCGAATATGAACACAACCGCTGCGATCACCGGTCCTATCACCGGATTTATCCGCAAGCACATGAAAGTCAGAAGAATGAACACTTCGATTAACGCCGCATGACACAATGCCAAAGCGAGTATCCTGCCATAAGAAACGATATTTGCAAGAAATCTGAAGAAGTTCTCCAGCAGTGCGTCTATCACACCGTCTATAAGGATGATGAGGTAGTCCATGATTGCCCTCTTCTCCTTCGTTCCCCCGTTACTGTGTTCCCCGCCTTCTTCATGCCTCAACTCAGAAACAATCTTGAGCCCAAAGAGCAAAAATATAGGGAGCATGATGAAAATTGCAATGCCCAGTTTCAGCCCGATGAACTTGATGCCGAATAAAACGAGCAAGAAATAAAGAGCACCGAACAGACACCAGATTTTTACAAATCCGCCTATTCCTCCCAATATGTTTTTATCAGAGAAATTGTTTACCATGTTGAGGAACAAGCCAAGACCCATGTGCAATGCTCCTATCAACATTGTCAGCACGAAAAAGAATTCAATATCCTTTATCGGCTCAAATGGATTCCACGTAATATCAAACCAGTGAGTAAGCCAGCCGGGAGCAGTTACACCACCTATTGAAGTTTCAATCAACTCAAAAGCATAGGGGCTGAACCCTAAGACTTCATCGAACAATGCGCCTGCCACCATTGAACAAAGCCCGCATAGTATGATAATTATGCCCATCTCCCTCATACTTTTTCCCAAGCCAGTAAAGCGGGTCAACGCCAAGCCGAGCAAAAGTATAAAAAAGCCATGCCCCATATCAGGGAACATAAGACCGAAAAGAAGAGGAAACATTATAGCGGTAATCAGCGTTGGGTCTATATCCTTGTATAACGGATGCCCGTACATCTTAACTATGGATTCAAATGGCTTTACTATTCGTGGATTATTCAGTAAAGAAGGCACTCGCAGGTCATCCCGCTTTGGCTTTCTCACCTCTACTACGGAAAATCCACCGGTCTCTTCATTTATCCCTTCTATTACCTCCTCAACCTTTTCTTTAGGCGTCCATCCTTCGATAACCCGCACTCGTTCACTCTTACCAAACAGAACCTTCACCTTTGCTTTGCTTTCCTCTATTTGTGCAAATTCCTGCATCACGAGCAGGTCGTTATATTTTTCACTCCTTATCTCCCCTATTTCACGTTCCTTATCCTTTATTTCGCTCTCCAGCCTCTCTATTCCTGCTTCTGCTTCTACTATTGCGTCCTTTGTAGAATCAGGAATGTGTTCCGGAGGCAGCCAGGGTTCGAAGTCCAACCGATTCAACGCCCTGTTCACTTCCTCTTTATCCTTCTTTAAGGTTACAATCACCACAAAAGCTTCTTCTCCCCCAACTATCCTCTTCGACACAACGAGGTGATTTTCCCCGGTTACCGCTTCAAGAGTGCTTTCTAACTCTTCTATATTCATGCCCGGCAACTTTCCCGCATGCACAGAAATAAAATCATGCTCCCCTACAAAATCTAAATCAACACCAAAATCTTCTAATGTCTTCAATACCTCCAGCAGTTGCTTAGTACCTGACAACTCTTCTTTTAATCTCTCATTCTCACTTATTAACGTGGTTACCGCATGCTCTAATCCGCCAAACTCCGCTTCTATCTCTTCTAACCTTATCTCCTCTACCTTTATCTCCCCTACCCTTATCTTCTCTCCTTTCTCTTCTCCCGGTGCTTTAAACAGCATCTCCTTCAAGCTTTTTTTTCCCTCTGTCTGCGGTCGTAACAACGCTATCAGGTTGTCTATTCGCGCCAGGAGTTCTGAGCTTTTTATTAATGCCGCATCAGCCTTTGAAGGTTCTATTAGCCCTTCCCAATCTTCTAAGAAGCTTTCTATATCTGTAAGATGAACGGACCCCAAAGCATCAATTCTTTTGATTACCCCGTCTATATGGTCATCCAGGGTAACGATTCTCAGTTCCCTCATCTCCACAGGCTTCAGCATCTTCCTTATCCTTTACTTTACTCTTTGGTTATCATGTAAGTAAGCTATTTGTGATTATAGATTTAAACTATATAATAAATGATACAAAATACGAGGGGTGCAAATTTTTTGCGTCCCCTTATTAATGCATACAATCCACTCCCTATACACGGAATAACAGCAATACCAGGTAAGATTTCCGGTGCTTTAATGCTCGTTAATGCTATTACGGATGCAGTTCCCTTGATTCATGGTCCAGTAGGATGTGCCTTTCAAAGGAAGATAAACCCTTTTAGACCACACGCCTCATTTTATGAAACTCCCTGTACAGATATGCGCGATTTAGAAGTGGTTTATGGCGGGGAGGAAAAATTAAGGCAGGGAATTAAGGAAACTTATGAAAAGTATCACCCTGCTCTGATTGTAGTGATAACGACCTGTGCAAGTGATTTAATTGGAGATGACTTTAAGTCAGTTATAGAGGGGATTAAAGGGGACATTGGTTGTGAGGTAATATATACCGCAGGGGATTTTGTTGGAAAATCAAAGCCAATTGGCTATCAGGATGCTCTGTATGCCATTACTGACCAGATGCTATGTGAAGGTCTGGAAAAGGGAGAAATAGTGAAAAATGACTGCTCTGTTAATATTATCACTTTACCTATCCATAATGCCGCTTTAAAGACTGCGGAGATGGCGTCAGTGCTGCGTGAAATGGGCATAAAAATAAATAAAATTTGCTTTGACCATACCACAGTAAAAGATCTGTATGCGCTGTCAAAAGCAGAGCTTACCATTACCGATTACCCTTTGGCAGGGATCAGACTAATGAAGGAGAAAGCAGGTGTTGATTATTATGCAACAGTGGGACTGGAGAAATACAGAGAAAGGAAAGAACCCGAATTATTAAGCCCTTATGGAATAGAAGGAAGTGCGAGGGTTTTTATGGAGATTGCGAAACGAATGGGCAAAGAAGGAGAAGCAGAGGAAGTGATTGAGAGAAGGAAAAAAATTGCCGTTGAAAAGGTTTCGGGAATTAAAAAAGACCTTGAGGGTAAAACAGTCGCTTATTCTGGTATGGGTTGTCTCCACAGTCTTGAACAGCAGATGCTATTACGAGATGTGGGAATAAATCCAGGTCTCGTCATCTATAAGACGAGTGGTTTAGGGCTGCTACTTTCCATGGATGCCATGGAAGAAGTGCGAAACATAACGGTTGAATGGGCAAGAAAATACGGATCGGAACCCGAAGTCTTAATAAACCCAACTACTAAAGAGGAAATAAAAGCGATGAAGGAAAAAAGGGTTGACCTGGCTATTGTATCAAGTTTAAACAACGCCGTGCATGAATACCATAAAGAAGGCATAAGAACTTTTAACCGTGAGGACCTTATGCTTCATTATCAAAGGATAGGTTTTGAATGCCCTGTTGAGCTTGCTCTTCGGCTGAGGGAGGCACTGAAAGAACCCCAAAAGAGGAGTCCTCTATTGTGCATGTTGGAATACGACACGCTGAGAGTAAATCTAACTCCTGAGTGGGCAAAATTGGCTGATATATTTATGAGTCTCAGAGGGGGGGTGGTAGGTGATAGGTGTTAGGTGATAGGAATGAGTGAGATAAAAGGGTTTGAGGATTTGAAAATGTGGCAG
>JAODGF010000007.1:0-3247 GCA_025464645.1 Methanosarcinales archaeon | reverse complement strand
AAATGAATAACGAAAAGATAAAGGAGCGAGAAGGACTGGTTTACGACCCTACACAGGACTGTAAACTGGTAGGAGCTGCGAGAGCGCTAAGCGGCGTTAAAGATGCGATCACTATCGTTCATGCTCGCCCTGGCTGTCACTGTGGCGTATTGCTTCTCAGGGCACTCGGCTCGAATCAAAACGATATTAGAATAGTTAGCAGTGCTTTCCGCGCATCGGAAATGATATATGGTGCAGAGGGGAAATTGACTGATGCGATAAGATTATCCTATAAACATTTCAAACCCTCGCTAATCGCGGTTCTTAATTGCAGTGCACCTGCAATCATGGGTGATGATGTTGAAGGCGTTGTTCTCGCAATGAAAGAAGAGATTCCCGCAGAAGTATTCTCTTTAAGCACCGGTGGCTATGAGGGTCCCGCATGGATTGGTTATGAAGAGACCCTGGCTGAGCTTACTCACTTTATGGTCGAGAGCGAGAAAGCAGAAAACAGTGTGAACATAATAGGTTTCAAGCAAGATGAGATAAAAGCATATTCTGACCTTTCAGAAATTGAGCGTATGCTAAACAGCCAGGGAATAACCGTCAACTCCGTATTAACTAACTCTAATTTCGATGAAATAAAAAAAGCGCCTGAGGCATCATTAAATATCGTGCTGGGAGGAGACGGACTTGAGAGCGCGAAAATTATGAAAGAGAGATTTGATGTGCCTTATGTAGTAACTCCTTATCCTTTTGGGTTGAATAACAGCATAGAGTTCCTAAAACGTGTAAGCCGCGGTTTGAACAAGCAGATTGACCAAGAATTTATTTCCACAGAGAAAGAAGCGATTAAAGAGCGTATAGAAAGGGTATTCCTATTCTTAGAGGGTATCTACGATACATCAGTCGCGGTAGTAGGTGACGGAGGTCGCGCATTTGACTTAGCTAAGTTCCTCAGTGACGAATTGGGGTTCGGGATAAAGGTCTTAGCGATTACTTCTAAAAATTATTCCACTCAGGATAGAGAGAAGGAAGATTATTTCGAATCCTTACTCATAGAGCCAGACAGATTTGAAATGAACCGCGAGCTGAAAACAAAAGGAGTGGAGATGATTTTTGGTTCCTCGATGGAGAAGAAATTGGCATACGAACTTGGCGCCCCGCTGGTCAGGATTTTTTATCCTGTCCTGGATGAGGTATCAATCTCTGATTCGCCTTATGCAGGGTTTAAGGGAACAATACAACTTACAGAAAACATTATAAACGCGGTGATAAGCAACTATGCTGGAATTATTGACGCAGATTAACACAACACTTATTCTTTTTTGCATTGCAAAAAGAATAACATCAAGGTTTTACCTTATATACAAAAAGAGAAGAAAAAAAATGAAATCAGGAATGCGGCAGATAGCCTTTTATGGTAAAGGGGGCATAGGGAAATCCACAATAGCATCCAATCTTGCCGCCGCTTATGCCGAACGCGGACTTAATACGCTGATGATTGGCTGTGACCCGAAGTCAGATTGCACGAGGAACCTACGCGGCGATGTCGAGATACCAACTATCCTTGATGTATCAAGAGATAGAGGAATAGAGAGGTTAGGTCTGGAAGAGCTTGTGGAAGGAAAGAAAATCGAGCTCGAGGAGGTCATCTACAAGGGGTATGGAGGTGTTTATTGTGGCGAGTGTGGCGGTCCAAGGCCGGGTTTCGGGTGCGCAGGTAGAGGAGTCATCGTGGCAATAGATTTGCTGAAGAGATTGAAAGTCTTCGAGGAACTGAAACCTGACGTAGTGATATATGACGTGCTTGGAGATGTAGTATGTGGAGGTTTTGCGATGCCCTTGAGGAGGGGGTTGGCTGATGAAGTTTATGTTGTAACATCCGCGGATTATCTTGCTATTTACGCAGCAAACAATATTTGTAAGGGTATCAGCGAGTTCGCGAACAAAGGAGGGTCGCCATTGGGAGGTATAATCTATAATGTTAGAGGTATGCTGGATGACAGGGATGTTGTTAAAGATTTCGCAGAAAAGGTTGGGTCACAGGTTATTGGGTATATACCTAATGCATATCAGATTGCAGAAGCAGAGATTGAAGGTAATACCGTGATTGAATATGTTCCCAATGGCGATATTGCCAACTTGTTCCGGGAGTTGGCTCTGGCAATATATACAAACACGCTAACTGTGACTCCTAGGCCATTATCAGGAAAAGAAATGATGAAGATAGGTCAATTAATCCGGAAACGGACAAAAGAGAGGTATACGCATAAAGGGAAAGAATATGCTCAATAAACTTTTCTTATTTTCGCGCCCTTCTCAAGCGATGCCCGAAACGCCCCTAAAAATTTTGCAGTCTTCAGTTTGCTCTTTGCATTATTTCACACCATCCCGATTTTAGCCTTTATCCCCTCTATCTCATGCTCGATCCTTGCAAACTTCTCTTCCATATACGACCTCAAATCTTCCCTTAGCGACCTTATCTCCGTAACAATTTCATCTTTGCTTCGCTCTATCGCTGCAATGGTATCATCCTGCTTTTCCAGCATCATATCCATCTTTCCCGCAAGCATACCAAAACCCTGTTTATTCTCCTCTCTTCCCGCATCAATCTTTTGATTCGTTGCGCCCAGATAAAGAAGTGCCGCACCCAGTCTATCGCCAAGTTCCTCAGGCACATCGCCATACTTTATCTTAAACACTTTAAACTCACCCGTTGGCTCTTCGTACTCCACCGATGTCTCTACCACATCTATAAAGTCCTTTTTTACCTTGATGCTCCTGATAAATTCGTTAATTTCTACCTCTTTCCCCTCGCAAACAACTTTTACATTACCATCCTCTAAGTTCTCTACGTACCCGGTAATCCCCAACTCTCTTGCATAATCCTGAACAAAGTCCCTATACCCAACTTTCTGTACCTTCCCCTTCGAAATTAATATTGCCCTTTTCATCATGATTATCTTATGGCTAGTATCCAATAAAACTTTAGTAAACGCTTTTTCTAAGCAAGTTGTGACGATATAAATCCAGCAATAGAAACCTCTTCCGAATTTTGTATTTGCTCAATATCCAGTGGACTTAATTTCCAAACTCCATATCACAAATACCAAACAATACCCAATAACGGGGCTTCGCCCCGTTGACCCCGAAAACCCTGTAAGGGTTTAATCAAAATCCCAATGCTCAAAACAGACTTGCTAAGGGTCTGTTTTGAATTTAGATATTGTTGGAATTTGATGGTGATTTGGTGCTTGTGATTTGG
>JAODGF010000067.1 GCA_025464645.1 Methanosarcinales archaeon | reverse complement strand
ACATCCACCGTAGCTGCTATGTTTGTTCCGCAATGGCATATATAAACGCCGATTTTCATAATAATTTTCTGATTAGTTCAAATCAACTTCTACCATTTAATTTAAAATTTGCATTCACGTCATCGCCTCTATCTGTGCATATATCTGCTCATCCTTGAAATGCCTCATTGAAATCGCCCCGGAGGGGCATGCAGAGCCACAAGAACCGCATCCTTTACAGACCACTTCATTCACTCTCATCACACCCCCTTCGAGAGAAAGTGCATCAAAAGGACATATCGATTCGCACGTTCCGCAACCCACGCAAACCGCTTCATTCACACTCGCTACAATTGGCTCTATCTCCACCTCGCCCCTCATCAAAGGTATCGAAGCTCGTATTGCCGCACCAACCGCCTGTGCAACGCTGTCCGGAATATCTTTTGGCGACTGACAGCAACCCGCGATGAAAATGCCATCGGTGAAGGTATCTAAGGGGCGAAGCTTGGGGTGCGCCTCTAAGAAGAATCCATCTGCACTTCTTGATATTTTTAATATCCTGGTGAGTTCATCTGCATCCTTCCCTGGCACGATTGCATTTGCCAATATTACCAAATCCGCTTCTATTTCCATCTCCTTTCTCTCGCATATCGTTCTTACCACCACTTTTTTCTCCTCTTCATTCCTTTTCACTACCTCTACGGGGTCCTCAAGCTCTTTTCTTATGTATTCCACTCCCTCATCCCTTGCTCTATTATAAAACTCCTCAAACCCTTTTCCATACGCCCTCACATCATTGTATATTACTTTTACTTTCGCATCAGGTATTTTTTCTCTTACCAGATGTGCTTGTTTCGCTATATACATGCAGCACACACGAGAGCAGTATTCACATTCATCCTCCTTGCGAGAACGAGAACCAACGCAAGAGATGAAAACCACTTCTTTTGGCTCTTTTCCGTTTATTATTATCTTACCACCCGTAGGACCAGAAGCGACAGAAAGCCTTTCAAATTCCAACCCGGTTAGAACCTCATTGTATTTATAGCCATACTCCGGCTTCTCGGCAAGGTCAAGCAGTTCGTATCCTGTTGCAACCACAATTGTCCCTACTTCTACTTCTATCTCTTCCTCGTGCTGCTCGAAATCAATCGCGTCCACCGGACACGCTTCTTTACACGCCGGATATTTGCCGCATTTTCCTTTCGTGATGTACAGGCAACTTTCTGCATCTACGGTGTATATTAGAGGAACAGCTTGAGGAAAAGGGACGTATATTGCACTTCTTTTTCCCAACCCCGCGTCAAATTCATTTGAGATTCTTTCACGCAGCCGACATGCATTTGCACATTCTCCACAGCCCGTGCATTTGTTCTCATCCACGTAGCGAGCTCTCTTCCTTATCTTCACTTTATAGTTCCCTATATACCCATCTACCTCTTTCAGCTCAGAATAAGTGAGCAACTGGATATTCTTGTGCCTTTCAACTTCCACCATCTTCGGCGTGAGAATGCAAGCCGAGCAATCTAAAGTAGGGAACGTCTTATCGAGTTGAGCCATGTGTCCCCCAATAGAAGGCTCTTTTTCCACTAAATACGTCTCAAATCCTTTATCAGCAATCTCAAGAGCGGCATAGATCCCTGCTACTCCTCCCCCTATTACCAGCGCTCTTGGTACGACACTGACTTTTTTCCGCACTAAAGGCTCTAACAATGCCGCTTTACCGACCGCCGAAGCCACCAAATCCTTTGCCTTCTCTGTCGCTCTACCTCTATCCGAATGAACCCATGCGCACTGCTCTCTCAGGTTCGCCATTTCAAAACAATACGGGTTCACACCAGCATCTTCACACGCATTTCTGAATGTGGGCTCATGCATCCGTGGAGAGCAAGAGGCAACAACAACCCGGTTCAACCCGTGCTCTTTTATATCTTTCTTTATTAATGCTTGACCAGGGTCTGAGCACATGTACTGGTAATCTCGCGCAATAACCACGCAGGGTAAATCGTTTGCAAACCTCGCTACTTCTTTAACATCCACCGTAGCCGCTATGTTCACCCCGCAATGGCAGATATAAACACCTATCCGTGGAGTTTCTATACCTATCATTTTTAGGATATGAAAATTTTATATTTAACATCCTCATCTATTATTTCTTCTTCTATTCGCTTTGCAATAATCCTTTCTGGGTGATGAAGCCCTTTTACTCTTTTCGTGAGGTCTTCAAAATCGGAAAACTCTCCTTTCCTCCTCTCTTCCAATATCGCCCACATCAATTTCTTCCCTATCCCGGGCAGCAAATCAAGTGTATGCAACCTTGTGGTGATAGGTTTCGCTTCGTTGAAAATCCTTATAAACTTTTTTTCATCATCCTTTACTATTTTCTCCAGTAAAAAAGGAAGTTCCATCTTTGCTGTCGGCGTTAGTTCCGTGTAGCGTAGTCGCTTGATTACATGGTCTATTACTTCCCGCTCGCCTTCCCCAATATACACGCGCTCATACACCACGACGGTTTTATCTCTCTTTGGAGAGAGCTCCATTAAGACGAACTTATCCTCGCCAATCGCCTGAACAAGTGGTTTTTTCTGATATACCGGGCGTGAATCGTCTGGATGTCCATAAGGCAAAAAATCGAGCACTCGAGCATACGTCTCTCGTTTCTTTCCATTCTCTTTACCTCCCTTTCTTTCTCGCACATACCCTTTCATCCTTTCCCCTCCCTCCAAATAAACATTTAAGAAGAGTTTAATCAAAAACGCTTCGCCGCAGTTTCACGTTCGCCTCGACTTCAATCATTAAGATTCATATTTTGCGACACAATCGAGTATTTTTTCTATGTTCGCCTCAGTAAGTGTGAATCTTTCCTTTGCATATATTGCTCGGACCTCATTTTTGCTCTTTGGCATCAGGTCAGCGACCCTCACCGCTATCTCTTCCTTCATCTTCTCTAACGTCAAAAGCTCATTTATAAGTGCCCTTGACTCTTTAGCGCCGAGTTTGGCAAACTTTGTTGTATGCTCAGAGGCTTTTCTCCTTTCATACCTCATCTCTTCTTCTTCCATCCCCCCTTTCTCTTTATCTTTCTTCCCCTCTTCTTGTCCTTGTACACTTCTCCTCTGAGCTTTCAATATTTCCTTCGCTTCTGCAAGTGCCAAGACCCTCTCACTGATTATCTCTTTTACAATCATTTCCCCTTTCCTTCTTTTTCTCCTTCAATTCCCGCTATAAACCATAAAAAGATAAAAAGGTTTTTATGTAGTAGAATTCATTGGATAGCAAAGATGGACAAGGTGTTTGAAAGATGAAAGATTACATAGTAAAGGACATAAACCTTGCAGAGGGCGGTAAGAAGAGAATAGAGTGGGTTAGTGGGAGAATGCCGGTTTTGAGCATGATAAGGGAGAGATACGAGCGAGAAAAGCCGTTAGAAGGAGTAACTGTGACTGCGTGTTTGCATGTCACGGTAGAAACGGCGAATCTTGTCCTAACTTTAAAAGCCGGCGGTGCGGAGGTTGCACTTACTGCTGCCAATCCACTCTCTACCCAGGACGACATAGCTGCTGCTTTGGCTTCGCTTGGTATAAAAACCTATGCATTTAGAGGTGAGCGTGAGGATGAATATTACGAATGCATAGATGAAGCGCTGGCATTAGAACCTGCGGTAGTGCTTGATGACGGTGGCGATGCAACTACAAGGATCCATACAGAGCACGAAGAACTGATGAAAAATGTAATGGGTGGCTGCGAAGAGACGACTACCGGCGTGATAAGGCTTCACGCAAGAGCAAAGGAGAACAAGCTGGGCTTTCCTGTTATATCGGTTAACGACGCAGAGACGAAGATGATGTTTGATAACAGATATGGAACCGGGCAATCTACAATTCATGGTGTAATGAATGCAACAAATATTCTCTTTGCAGGCAGAGTAGTTGTAGTGGCTGGATATGGCTGGTGTGGACGAGGAATAGCGCTAAGGGCAAAAGGGCTTGGCTCATCTGTGGTAGTGGTGGAGACAAACCCGAGGAAAGCATTAGAGGCGGTTATGGATGGATACAGGGTGATGCCAATGCGAGCAGCGGCAGAAATCGGCGACGTCTTTATCACTGCTACCGGCGATACTTCTGTTATACGCGGCGAGCATATTGAGTTGATGAAAGACGGTGCTATTCTCGCCAATGCGGGTCATTTTAACGTTGAGATAAGCATAAATGACCTGGAAGCGGTGACAGTAGAGAAAAGGGAAATAAAAGAGAATGTGGTTGAATATCAGATGAGAGACGGTAGGAAGTTATATTTGCTCTCTGAAGGCAGGATTGTGAATCTTGCTGCCGCATACGGGCATCCTCCTGAGGTGATGGACATGAGCTTCGCAAACCAGGCGCTGTGCGTGAGGTATATCGTAGAGAATCACGAAAAGCTTCGCAAAAAGGTATATCCAGTGCCGAAGGAGATAGACGAAGAAGTAGCTCGATTGAAGCTGAAATCAATGGGCGTGGAAGTAGAAGAACTAACGGAAGAGCAAAAGAAATATCTCAGCTCATGGGAGTTGGGGACGTAGGCAATGGGCAATAGCCGTTAGCCAATAGCTGATCACTGCTTAGGTATGAGAAGACTATGAACGAGGAGAAGAAAATGGTTAAGGTCGAAAGGTTGAAGAAGAAATTAGAACATTGGGTTGAGCACAATAAAGAGCATGCGGAAAGTTTCAGGAAGGCAGCGGGAGAAGCAGAAGAGATTGGACTCGGGGATGTCAGTAAGCGTTTGAGGGAAGCGGCAAAGAGCATGGATGAATTATCGAAGCTGTTGGAAACGGCGATGAAGGAGTTATCCGGAAGCACATAAAAGAGACGAAACCAGCCTGTTTTATCGTGTTCACGAGCTTTCTCACTGCATATTCTCCGGGAACGGGAAGTCTGAGAACTTATTGATGCCAAAATAAGCCATCCCAAACAGGGTGTTCCCAATCGTCTTAATTGGATATTGCGGCTGTAAACCGAGTTTTTTAAAATCGGCGTCAATTCCAATCATCTCATTCTCTCTACACGCAAATCCAAAACCACATGATATTTCCGCGGTGCGACAGAACGCACAATCCTCTGCTCTTCTATCTCTACTCTTAACGAGTTCTCGAAAGTAGAAGCAAGAATATCCTCTGCTCTTTTAGAGGACTTCTTAAATAAATCACCATCTTTTCTTCCTATCGCCACATCATAATAATGTATCACACTTCCTGCACCCTCTGTGGTATCCAAATTTAACGCTCTCGCTGCTAATGGCAAGAAAGAATGCGCCTGTTCCGGCAGTGGCATGAGCACACGGTCTGCAACTCCCTCGAAATCCAATTTCTTCAGTTCTTCTCTCACATCGCCACAAATCGGTATTACCTTTCCTTCTGCTTTGTTCAATCTCACATTCTGCTTCATGTACTCATATGCATAGGGATTCACATCAATCGAATAAATCCTCGTTCGGGGTTGCTTCTTCGCTATCACGATGGAGAAGCAGCCTACACCCGAGAACATGTTTATTATCGTTTCGCCTTTCAAAACTTTCCTCGCAATTCGCATCCTTTCGTAAGACAGACGAGGTGAGAAAAAAACATACCTGGGATTTACTCTGAAGAGGCAACTGCTTTCTTTATGTGTAGTTTCGAGGTTCTCATCTCCCCATATTACCTCCAAATCCCTTGTTCGGTATAACTTGTCGGTGTAAGAGTAAAGAGGAACTGCGGCGACACTTCTCACTCGCGGATAAATTTTATGAAGCGCTTCTGCAATAATCTCTCTTTTTGATTCCAAATCAGGATGAATTCTGATGAGTATAATATCGCCGATGAGGTCATAAGATTTTATCAGTTTCCTCAGCTCGTTATCCTCCAATACATCCTTTAAAGCATCTTTTAGCTTCATAAAAACTTTTCTTCAATAACCAACAGACTATAAAGATATGAAGAAGGCATATTGAGTGGCGGTTTGTAACTCTCTTCTTAACTTCCTCACGTCTTCTCGATGAATAAAAATTTCGTCAACCTCTCCTCCCTCTTTTCCTAATAGCTTCCTCACTATCTCGCATTCAGACTTTCCATGCACTCTTGCTATTCCTCTACCATAATCAGACGTCAGTTCTATGTATATAGGGAGCCTCAATTTACCATAATCTTCCTTCGGGATTAGATTCGCTATTTTATGTAGTTCTTCTTTCTTTATTCGATAAACCGAGTTGTCTCTCCCTTGCACTGTGGGTTTATCTTCGCTCAACAAAGTCGAAAGCGTCTTTCTTTTAACAGGCAAATGCTTATTTAGTGCCTGAACTGCCTTTGCTAACACTTTATCGTCAAACTTACTACCTATCATATCTTTTTGATTTGTGGAACCGCCTCGATAATAGAATGTTTTACAACACCTTTCTCATCACTATTGCCCCCTCACCATTTTTGTAATAAAAAGGAATGAATCCAATCTCCATAAATCCTACACTCCTATACAATCGCTGTGCTATTTGATTGCTTACACGCACCTCCAGCCGCACATAACCTATTTTTCTTTTCCTCAGCACATTAAAAGCCGTTTTTAATAACGCTCGACCTACACCTCTTCCTCTATATCTCGAATCGACAGCAATTGCGAATATCCGCCCTTCTCCTTCCGGCGTTAATACCAGAACTACGAAACCTATTAGCTCTCCCTCTTTCTCTGCAACTAAGAAACCCTCTGGCCACTCCTCGTATAACTCCAGATACAATCCTGCATCGCCATCCAAGAACGATTCTTCTTCTATTTCCATTACTCGCCTGATATCAGGCATTTCAAAATTCCTTATTTTTATTACGATTCCTTTTGCCGTTCTGACCGTAATTACCTTCATATTCTCATTCATTACCCTCTTCCATCTCCTTTTTAAGTGTGTATTCGATTATGAGTTCCGCTATCTTCCTCATCGTATCCTCGCTTAAGTTCCACTCCTCGCTCTTTCTTCTTCTTGCACGCTCACACCACTTTTCTATTACTTCGTTTTCACGCTGCCGGTCCCTAACAGGCTTGTTCATTCGTACTTTCTCTTTCTTTGCCTGTTTCGCATATTGTACTCTTTTAAAAAGTAAATCTGCAATCAGAGCATCTATTTCATCTATTTTCTTCCTTATCTCCTCCAGCTTGTTTTCCTCCGAGGACATGTTTACTATGTTTATAAAGGAATGGAGTAAAATAAGAAAAGACGTTAAAAAATCAAGATGCCTATGCAAGGAAGAGATAACGAAAGCGAAGCCGAACCTGAACCCCCGGATAGCTTTAATAGCCTAAGCTTGGGGAGAATAAGGGGCATAAGGATGAGTACGGGTCAAGGAGGTAGAGGGAAGTATGAGAATGCGAACAGCGAAAAGAATGCGAACAGTTACTCTTACTCTAAGGGCTTCCCTCGGTCATACAACCTCCTTTTTTCATAACTTCTCTGATCTGTTCAGACAAGCTCCATTCTCACTCCTATTTTGCTCTTTCACCGGTCTTCTGGCTGGAATTGGGCTAAGTTTGATGACGGGCATGATGCAACTGCTCCCTGGGCTCATGATACTTATTCCACCGGCAATTGACATGCGTGGCAATATTTACAGTGCACTTGTTTCTCGATTAGGGACTTCCATGCATCTCGGTCTTTTCTCTCCTACGTTGAAAAAAGGAAGCGCGCTATACCAGAATGCTTATGCATCCCTTTCACTAACGCTTATTCTTTCCGTTATTCTCGGCTTCCTGGCGAAAATAGTGGCAGAGGCGTTTGGAATGCCGAGTATTTCTCTTTCGGGATTGATTCTCATCTCGGTGATCGGCGGCTTAATCTCTGGTATCATTCTGCTCGGCATCGCAATTCTCGTTTCCGTCATCGGCTTCCACAGAAACTGGGATTTAGATAATATGTCCTCGCCAATAATAACCTCTGCGGGCGACATGATAACCATCCCTTCCTTGTTCCTCGCTGCTATTTTATTATTAAACTTTAACTTGCTCAATTCCCGGTGGTTTTTTATAGGTTGGTTATCTCACGGCACTCTGTTCTCAGTTTTATTCATCTTCGTGGCTGTTTTCTGCCTCATAAAAGGTCTGAAAGCAAGCGATGCCGCGGTAAGACGCATTCTTATAGAGAGCATCCCGATGCTTTTCATCTGCGCTGTTCTGGGCACGCTTGCCGGAATAACACTGGATTTGCGATTGCACAGTTTAATTGCTATTCCAGCTATTTTAGTACTCATTCCTCCCTTTTTGGGTGAAAGTAATGCGTTAGGCGGTATATTAAGTGCCCGTCTTTCCTCCATGCTTCACATAGGCACAGTGAATCCAAAGCGTGTTCCTGATAAGCTTGTCTCCTCCAATTTCGTGGTGATATACATCCTTTCCGTATTTGTATTTCTATTTGTTGGTGCATTAGTATATACAGTGTGTATTCTTCTTGGCATATCAACACCAAACGTATTTGAAATGCTATCTATCTCCCTCTTGGGCGGTATTCTATGTACAACTTTTCTTAACCTCGCTTCCTATTACATTGCCATTCTATCTTTCAGATTTGGAATGGACCCTGATAACGATACTATACCACTAATAACCAGCTTAACAGACGTAGTAGGCGTATTATGCCTTTTGTTTGTAATGTATATAATCCTCTGAACACACTTTTACAAAATATAGAAAATGCGAGAATGCAACCGATCACGAATTAAAGCATCCCTAACCGCTTTCTCCATTGCCTCTATCGGGGGTTCCATTTTTGTCCATATCTTGAACGAAGCCGCTCCTTGATATACCAGCATCTTCACACCATCCACAATCTTTTTTACGCCCGCCTTTTTTGCCTCTTTCAGTAACTTCGTCTCCATTGGATTATACACAATATCAAACACAACGAGGTCTGGATGCATCAAGTCTGCATTTACCAATGTGGCATCTTCGTTTGGGTGCATACCCACAGAAGTAGCGTTAATCAGAATATCCGAAGCTTTGATACGCCTTTCGAGTTCGCCCTCCAAACCGATAAAATCAGCATTATGAAGCCTGGAAGCCAACTGAGCGGCTCTTTCTTTCGTCCGATTTGCGATTGTCACCATTGCACCTTCGACATCAAGATAAAATGAAATAGCCCTTGCAGCACCGCCAGCGCCGAGAATTAACGCTTTTTTGCCGTTTATCTGTCCTACGGTCTCTTTTAATACCCTCAACGAGCCTATCCCATCTGTATTATAGCCGACAGGCGTGCCGCTGCTGAAGTCAATGGTATTTATAGCACCTATTTTCTCCGCCACTTCTTCGGCATCCACAAAAGAAAGCGCCTTCTCCTTCAGCGGGATGGTAACGTTGAGACCTGCGATACCAAGGCTTTTCGCGCCCTGTATCGCATCTTTAAGTTCGCCTTTTGGTACTCTAAATGCAAGATAAACCGCATCCATTCCGAGTTCCTCAAAAGCAGCATTATGCATAACAGGCGAAAGGCTGTGTGCTACCGGGTCGCCGATGATACCATATATTTTTTTCATAAGTAGCAGTGTTGAATATCTTTTCCGAGTCTCCCGATAGCATCTGCACGGCACTGCCGGCAGTGAGTCATCTCTTTCACGTATTTACTGCATTTCTCTTGCATCTCCCTCTTCTCTTGCGGTGTTGGCGGTGTGATGTGAGAAAACTTGTATTGCGGGATGAGAGGCATGATATTCTGCAGATAAACACCCATTCCCCCTACTTTCTTCGCTATCTCTATGATGTGCTTATCATTCACCGTGGGAATAAGGACAGTATTTACTTTCACCACTATCTTCCTTTTTACCGCTTCTTCTATCCCTTTTAACTGATTCCTGAGTAATATCTCAGCCGCTTCTCGCCCCCTGTATCTTTTACCCTGATAATTGACAAAAGAATAGATGTTCTTGCCGATGTCAGGGTCTATGGCATTCAGCGTAACGGTCACGTTACCAATTCCCAGCTCTTCGAGGTCGTCAATTCGGTCTGGCAGGAGCAATCCGTTCGTACTCAAGCACCTTATGAGGTGTGGAAACTCCTCCTTTACGAGCCTGAAAGTTTCAAATGTCTCTTCGTTGAAGAGTGGCTCGCCTGGTCCTGCAACGGCAACAACTTTGATGTAATGCACCTGTTCAAGCACTTCCCGTACACGTTCTAACGCTTCCTGCGGTGTTAGCACCTTGCTCGTCACCCCCGGTCGAGACTCATTCACACAATCATATTTGCGCAGGCAGTAATTACACTGGATGTTGCACTTCGGCGCTACCGCGAGATGCATTCTACCAAATAAATGAGCCGCGTTCTTACTGAAACAAGGGTGTTCCTGGACTCTCCTCAGTTGTGAAGGGTCCCATGGAATCTCCTTGCCTTCTACTTTTGTTACGAGTAGAGGAGTCTCCTCCTTCTCTGTTGGATTCATATCATAATATCTCCTTTTTGAACTCTTCAAATCCTATCTCTTTGATATACCTGCCCAATCGCTTTTTTGTATTGCAATTCTTGTAGTAGCTGATGACTCTATCAGCAAGATCAATAGCTTCGTTATCGTTTAAATCTTCCGCTAAAACGTCAGCAATCGCAGGAGCTGCTCCAGCAGAACCACCGACAACCACTTTCCAGCCTTTTGGCATTCCGATAAAGCCCAGATCCTTTATCCATGACTCCGCGCAGCTATTCGCACAGCCAGAAACGCCAATTTTAAACTTTGACGGTAACGTCATTCCGTGATACTTCCTGTCAAATTCCATACCTAACGTCACTGAATCTTGCTTGCCTCTTTTACAAAACGTTGTTCCCGGGCAGAACTTTACACTTCTGATACATAAACCAATAGCATAACCAGGCGGTATATCAAGGTCTCGCCACGCATCNNTGCTATACCCACGATAGCTATTCTTTGCGCAGAGGTCAATTTTAACGTTGCAGCATTATATTTCTCCGCGACATCTGCTATTCTTCTAAGCGTAGAAGGCTTACAGATGCCACCCGGTATATGCGGTGCAATAGCATACGTTTCATAATCTCTCTGGACAATAGCTCCCTGCTCTAACAAGTCCTTCTTCTTTTCTTCTCTCATTTTTTATTTTTTAATTTTAATGTTTCCCCCATCATTTTAAGATTTTCCATTTTTTACGACTTTACTAATATACTATATTGTGTTCCCTGTGCTTGTTCACAATTTCATCTGCTAATCTGTCCAAAGCCACAAAATCATCCTCTCTCGGAACTCCTTTCACCACAACCGGCTCCAGTATTTCTACTTTTAAGTTGGGCATCAGTCTCGTAAGTTGCTCCACCATCCTGCCGCCCCAACCGTAAGACCCGATGATAGACACAAATTTAAGTTTTGGTCTCAACGCATTTGCAAGATAAGCCGCATAAACGACTTTGGGATGTGGTCCGACCAGAACCGTTGGAGACCCGATCACAACCGTAGCTGCATCTACTAATCCCATCGCCAGTTTACCAATATCTGGTTCTGACAGATTGAACTGCTTTACCGTTATGCCCCGCTCAATCAGCGCCTCTGCGAAGTAGTCTACCATCTTCTTCGTGCTGCCGTGCATTGAAATATAAGGTATGACTACCTCATTCTTCACATCGTCAGAAGCCCAATCCCTGTAAGCATTGAGAATGAAATCTGGCTTATCATAAGCGGGACCATGACTTGGTGCGATTATCTCTATCTCGAGATCTTTTATCTTCTCCATATTTTTCCTGATAGTTATCCTGAATGGCATCATAATCTCCGCATAGTATCGCTTGGCTGCCTCATAGACCGTTGCCTCATCAGTCACAAACAGGTCGCTGGTTGCGAGATGCGAACCGAGGAAATCGCACGTAAAAAGTATCTTGTCTTCTCTTAGATACGTCAGCATCGTCTCTGGCCAGTGAACCCACGGTGCGTGGATGAACTCCAGCGTTTTGTTGCCCAATGACAAAGTTTCCCCGTCTGCTACAGTTATGAACTTATCCTCGGGTATTAAGAGCAGATCCATAAGCAAATCCTTACATTTCGGTGTGCAAACCACCTTAGCACCTGGATATAGGTCGAGTACCTGAGGTAACGACCCCGAATGGTCTTGCTCGGCGTGATTTGCGATGGCATAATCTATATC
>JAODGF010000066.1 GCA_025464645.1 Methanosarcinales archaeon | reverse complement strand
TCCACTGGTAGTCCTCTGCTACTTGCGATAGCTTTATTAGCCGTTCGTCACTAAATACATTGGAGAGCATCGCAAAGTGATCGCTCTCTATTGCCCCTCCATCAGCCAATATTGGTGAAAAATGGTACATTTTTATCACCTAATTTTGGAGGGGTAATTAACCTTTATAAATATCTTCGGAAGTAGGAGTATTCGGAACTACTGATGTAATGACAGTGCACAGCATAAATTTAAATTTTGCAAGTGGCTCTTTTCAAAATGTGCGGAATGTGGGTTAGAATTTTATTTTTTATTTATAACTTGTTTTGTCCATTCCAAAATTTTAAGTGTTTAAGTCGTCTTTATTTTATAAATTCTTCTCCTTAATGAAGAATAATCATAACCGCGATACAGACAAGAGCGAAAATAAACGTGCTTCTTTTTGCTGTTCTTATCGCACCCGCTATATGCTCAGGGCTCGCACCTTCAAAGCGTTCGCCCACGACGTAATGCCCGACCTTCTCCAGCTTCACGTTTAACACCCGGCTCATTGCAGCTATTGTCAATGGAGCAGTTTCGTTCGCATAACCGCGATTTTCCAGATCTCCATGTTTTGTACTTGAACCACCCGACAATAGAATCAAACCTGCTGCAATCCGCTCCGGCACGTAATTCATCACGTCATCCGTTTTCGCGGAAAACCAGCCGAAATGCTCGTATCTCTTGTTTTTATACCCCACCACTGCATCCAACGTATTTACTACACGATAAACCATAGCACCAAAAATGCCGAATAAAGAGAAATAGAAGAAAGGAGCTATGACGGAATCAGTCGTGTTCTCAGCCACCGATTCTATGGTTGCGGAGTCGAGATGCTCGTCATCCAAATCCGCTACTTCTCTGCTGACTATCTTTCCTACTGCTTCCCTCTTCGCTTCCAAGTTCGGCGCTTCCATCGCTTTTCTTCCGTATCTCTCCAATCCTTTTATCGTGAAGGTCATCTTGAAAACGAGCGACCCTAAAAGAACGTATAAAAGTTCGGAATGTATAAGTAGAAGCATTAAACAGGGTACGGAGAAAACAGAAATTGTAAGCATCGCATACACCGCACCAAGAATTTTTTCTCTCCTCGCATCTCCCCTCTTCGTTCTCCTGTCAAAGAAACTCATCAACCGGCTTATCCAGACAATGGGATAAAATTTTTCCATTCTTTCCGGTGGGTCGCCTACGCCAAGGTCTAAAAGTATGGCAAGTAAGAAAATAGCGATATGGTCAAGGAGCAAATTCATCTTTGTGGTTTTTAATATCTTATTAAATTTGCACTTAATAAATATATAAGAGGGAATAAAATGGATGAATTAGATAGGAAGATATTGAAAGAACTTCAGGTGAATTCTCGTAATTCGTTCACGAAGATTGCGCAGCGGATAGGAGTAAGTACTGCTACTATAAGCGATAGAGTGAAGAGGCTAACGGAAAGAGGCATTATTTGCGGTTATACCGCAGTTCTCAATACCTCTGAACTCGGCATGGTCACGTTAATTACAAAGATAAAAACAAAGCCAGGCTATAATAGTATTGAAGAGGTGGGGGAGGCAGTAGCAGAAATGGCAGAGAGTTGTTGCGTTCACCAGGTAACCGGCGATTGTGATTTGATTGTCATCTCTAAGTGCAGTGGTTATGATAAATGTGGAATTATTATAGAGAGGATAAAAGAGATCGAAGGTGTAGAAAGCATGGATGCAGAGCTCGTGTTAAAAACAATTAAGGAAGAGCTTAAGGTTGAGTTGTGAGCCTGGCTCCTTTTTTCCCATCTCAAAAAGAAACTTTTTTATCAAACCAAATATTTGTTTAGTATATCTTGTTACGAATATCCTCAAAAATATGATAAATTAGACGGTTATGGGATATTACAGCGTCTCAAAATTGGAACCATTTGAAAAAGCGAAAGCTTTAAGTAGATATAAAAACCTGAATTTAACAGGAGGTGGAAGAAAAAAATGGCGGAAGGAATTTGTTATGTATGTAACCAATCGTTCTCCGCAGCGAACAAGGATGCAGCAATAGAAAAGATAGTGGAGCATATGATGGCGGCGCATCATGGTGGAATCTGGGGGGATGCGATGCAGGCAAAAAATGCGTTCGCCAAATGCCCCGTATGCGACGCTGATATAGGTAAGCCTTTTGCTAAATGCCCCAGTTGTGGTGCGGATCTCATAGAGCAATATGCGAGGAAGGTAGTTTCACGTTACGTACACTAACTTAAGAAGAGAAAGGGAGTTAAAGAGGAGTGGGCTTCCCAAAAGCTCACTTATTTTTTCTCTTTTAGTTCTTGTAGTAATTGATAACTCGAATATCAAGGTCTCGCCACGCATCTTCTATATCGCTCTCTGCTTTACCCACGATAGCTATTCTTTGCGCACTTCATCCCCCATAACCACCGGTCTCGAGTTCTCCACTGCTACTTCAATAGTAAAAGCCCCTCATTGGCACTTCTCCTTCATTTCATATAACTTATTCAACGCCTCGATGGGCGAAATCCGCTCCAGATTTATTGACTTCAACTCTTCAATCACAGGATGCGTTTGTATCACATATTCCTTCTTCATTTCCACTTCCTCTGTCACCTTCCTCTCTCCTTCTTCTGCTGCTTTCCTCTTCAATCCCTCCTTCTCTACCTCATTCTCCATCCGCCGTAAAACGCTTTTTGCTGATTCTATCACCTCCTCAGGCAGTCCAGCTAATTTAGCAACCTGAATCCCATAACTTTTTGAACCTCTGCCTTCCACAACCTTCCGTACGAAAAATATCTCATCACCAGCTTCTTTTATCGAGACATTGTAGCAATTTGTGTTATCAAGTGCATCAGCAAGTTCTGTTAGCTCATAGAAATGCGTTGCGAACATCGTCTTCGCTTTTAGCCTCGTGTTAACGTATTCAGCCACAGACCATGCTATACTGACACCATCTAATGTGCTCGTCCCACGCCCGATTTCATCGAGAATTATCAGGCTTCGTTCTGTCGCATTATTCAAGATGTTTGCGGTCTCACTCATCTCCACCATGAACGAGCTCTGACCCATAGAAAGGTCGTCATAAGCGCCCACGCGGGTGAAAATCCGATCAACAACGCCTATTTTCGCTTCTCGTGCAGGCACAAAGGAGCCAAGTTGTGACATCAGCACGATTAAAGCCGTCTGGCGCATGAAAGTTGATTTCCCACTCATGTTAGGTCCTGTGATAACCATCAAACGGTTATGTTCGTCCAGATGAACGTCATTCGGCACGAATCCTTCCTTTACCTCTTTTTCCACTACTGGATGCCTGCCTTCCCGTATCACAATCTCATCTCCTGCGTCCACTTCCGGGCAGCAATACCCGTTTTCCGCGGCAACCTCTGCAAAAGCCAGGAGCATATCGAGTTCGGCAACCGAATTTGCAGCTTCTTGAATATCTTTTGCACTTTTTCCCACTGCTTTCCGTATTTGCTCGAACAACTCGTATTCCAGTTCCTTTATCCTTTCCTCGGCACTCAACGCTTTCGCTTCGTAATCCTTTAAATCCTCCGTCACATACCGCTCCGCCTCTGTAAGCGTCTGTTTTCTGACGTACGTCTCGGGCACCTTCCCCACCCACGATTTCCGCACTTCGATGTAATACCCAAAAACCTTGTTATAACCCACCTTAAGCGATTTGATCCCGGTACGGGCTTTCTCATGCTCTTCAAATTCCGCTAACCATCTTCTCCCTTCGTGTTTTATTCTTCTCAACTCGTCCAGCTCAGCATTAAATCCCTCTTTTATCAGTCCACCTTCCTTTATTGTCGCCGGAGGCTCCTCTATTATGCCACGCTCTATCAAATCCACCACATTTGAGAAGTCCTTAGACCGTAATGCTTTCACAATGCTTCTTATCTTTTCTGCACGGCATTTCTTCAACAAACCCAGCAAATCATTTATTTGCCGTAGAGACCGCTTAAGCAAGACCAGATCCTTTCCATTTGCATTTCCAAACGATACCCTGCTTATTATCCGCTCGATGTCATACACTTCCCTGAAGACGTCCTTCAATGATTCCCTCAGTAGTATGTCATCATAAAACTCATTTACCACTTCCGCCCTTCTTT
>JAODGF010000065.1:476-8712 GCA_025464645.1 Methanosarcinales archaeon | reverse complement strand
AAAATTGAGATGAAATGAGGTATGTGTGGTGATGCTAAATCCAAAATGAGAACGATAGAAGAAATAGATTGGGCAGAAATGTGGAGGACATTGTTGGATGAATCGAGTTGGGGACAGCGAGCGGGAAAACCCGAATATTGGGATGAGCGAGTAGATCAGTTTGAAGGAGTGATAAAGCAGAGCAATCGGGAAGCGATGATCATGTCAAAGCTCGAAATAGAGCCGGATCACACGGTTCTTGACATCGGTGCAGGCCCAGGTACCATTGCTATACCACTTGCAAAGATTGTAAAAGGCGTGACCGCAGTGGAACCATCACCAGGAATGCTTGCACGCTTAAAGGAGAAAGCATCTAAAGAACATCTGGCAAACATAAGATACATCGCCAAGAAATGGGAAGACGTAGAAATAGGCGAAGGAAAAGACATTGAAGCAGGAACGCATGATCTTGTGATCGCCTCCTATTCTATTGTCATGAAAGATATAAAAACCACTTTTTTGAAGATGAACGAAGCTGCAAAACGCTATGTTTACCTTTTCGTCGGTGCTGGACGTGGCAAAACAGGCAGGTCATTTTGGGCAACGTTTCATCGTGGAAAACCAAGCCCGGACTACATTTATCTCTATAATATCCTCTACCAGCTCGGCATCTATGCGAATGTAGATATAATGAATTCAAACTTTGAGATGCTATTTCCTGATATCGAGGCTGCAGTTCAGCATTATATTCAGCACTTTAAGGGCTGGATGGACGTCTCCGGGGATAAAGAAGAGAAGCTAAGAGTATATCTATCAGAGAATCTGGTTGAAGAGAATGGCATGCTTTTGTTAAAACAGAAACTGAAGACTGCAATGATATGGTGGAAGAAAGAAGAAGTATAAGGGACTCAAGTCTGAAAGCGATGAAAGGAGGTGATAAAGAAAGATGTGTATGACGAAGCATTTTGGACACGAAGAATGTCTGAAAGAGGAGGAGCATAAGCCGGAGGAATGCACTCCGGAGCAGATAAGGGAATGCCACAGTGATGTCTCGGAACACCCGTGCCTAAAAGGAGGAGAGGTGATGAGGAATGATACATGAGGAAGAAAATAGGGAGGCAGGTTTTTTAAGACCACTTGTCAACGCCTACAGCACATTACCTTTACACGGAATAACTGCCATACCAGGTAAGATTTCCGGCGCTCTAATGGTCGCAGATGCTATTGAGGATGCCGTGCCACTGATACACGGACCAATCGGATGCTCTTTTCAAAGAAAGATAAATCCGTTCAGACCGTATCTACCATTCTACGAGACGCCGTGCACTGATATGAACGATTTAGAAGTTGTTTATGGCGGTGAGGATAAATTACGCATGGGGATTAAAGAGACTTTCGAGAAATATCATCCGAATCTAATTGTGGTGATAACAACGTGTGCAAGCGATTTGATTGGAGATGACTTCAAGGCGGTGATAGAAGAGGTGAAAGCAAAAGGAGATATGGATTGCGAGGTCGTTTACACAACAGGCGATTTTACTGAAAAATCAAAACCTGTTGGCTATCAAGACGCCTTATACGCCATCGCGGACCAGATGCTGTGTAAAGGAATGGAAAACGAAAGAACGGATAAAAATGATGGTTCGGTGAACATCGTTACTTTTCCTATTCATGGTGCAGGTTTGAAGGTAGAGGAGATGGCATCTGTGCTAAAGGAAATGGGTATTGAAATAAACAAAGTTTGCTTTGACCATACACGCGTAGAAGACCTATATGATTTACCAAAAGCCGAACTTACTATCACTGATTACCCGATGGCATGGGCAAGGTTGATGAAAAAGCGTATGGATGTTGACTATTTTGCGACTGTGAGATTGGAGGAATACAGGGATAGCAGAGACGCAGAGTTATTAAGCCCTTATGGAATAGAAGGAAGTGCGAGGGTTTTTTTGGAAATCGCGAAAAGATTGGATAAAGAAGGAGAAGCAGAGGATGTGATTGAGAGGAGGAAAAAAGAAGCAAATGAACGACTTTCAGAAGTTAGGAAGGAACTTGAGGGTAAAAAAGTCGCATATACTGGTATGGGCGGACTGCACAGCCTCGAAGTGATGCTATTGCAGGATATGGGGATGAAAGCAAGTGTCATAATCTACAATACGCGCGGTTTAGAACGGCTGCTTTCCGAAGATGCTATACAGGAGGTATTGGATATAACGCTTGAATGGGCGAGAAAATATGGTTCTGACCCCGAAGTCCTCGTAAATCCAACTACGGAAGGGGAAATAAAAGCGATGAAAAGAACTGAGACTGACCTAGCTGTCGTATCAAGTCTGACCAACGCCGTGTATGAATTCAACAAAGAGGGTATAAGAACCTTTAATCCATTGGATTTCATGCTTCATCACCAGAGAATAGGTTTTGAGTGCCCAGTTGAACTTGCATTTCAACTGAAGGATGCACTTAAAAAGCCGAAGACGAGGAATCCTCTACTCTGCATGCTTGAATATGATACTTGTAGAACAAATTTGATTCCTCACTGGGCAAAATTAGCTGATATGTTCGCGATTCTCAGGGAAGGCGCTATTGGCGATATGGATAGAGCGGCATATCTGAAATGAAACAGGTGGAAAAATGAATGAAGTAGTAAAAACACGAGAAGGTTTGACCTATGACCCCACACAGGACTGCAAGTTGGTAGGAGCAGCGAGAGCATTAGGCGGTATTAAAGATGCGGTAACTATTGTCCATGCCCGACCTGGATGTCATTGCGGTGTATTACTACTCAGAGCACTTGGCTCAAATCAAAACGACATCAGGATAGTTGGCAGTGGTTTCCGCGCACAGGATATGGTATATGGTGCGGAGGGGAGACTGGCGGCAGCAATAAGACTATCCTATAACAATTTCAAGCCCTCGTTAATTGCAGTTCTTAATTGCAGTGCACCCGCGATCATGGGTGATGACGTGGAAGGGGTGGTACTCTCAATGAAAGAAGAAATTCCAGCTGAAATCTTCTCTTTAAGCACTGGTGGCTACGAGGGACCAGCATGGATTGGCTACGAAGAGACCCTGACCGAACTCACTCGTTTTATGCACAATCACGATAAAAAGGAGAGAGACAGCGTGAATATAATCGGCTTCAAAATGGACGAGATAAAGGCATATTCAGACCTATTGGAAATTGAGCGCATGCTAAACAGCCAGGAAATAACTGTCAATGCCGTATTAACCAATTCCTCTTTCGATGAACTAAAAAATGCACCAAGAGCCTCATTAAATATCGTATTTGGGGGAGATGGACTTGAGTGTGCAAAAATTATGCAAGAGAAATTCGATATGCCCTATGTGGTAACTCCTTACCCCTTTGGATTGAATAACAGCATAGAGTTCCTGGAATGTGTAACCAAGAGTTTAAACAAGGAGATAAACCAGGAATTTATTACCGCAGAGAAAAATCGTATTAAAGAACGTATAGAGCGCATATTCCTCTTCTTGCAGGGTATCTATGATATGTCAGTTGCTGTGATTGGGGATGGTGCTCGTGCATTTGACCTTGCTAAGTTCCTCAGCGACGAACTATGTCTAAATGTAAAAGTTCTGGCAATCACCTCAAGAAACCTTATTTCGCGGGATAAAAACGAAAACAACGGAGATTATTTCGAAACTTTGCTTTTGGAGCCAGACAGATTTGAGATGGACGAGGAAATAAAATCAAAAGGTGTGGAGATGATTTTCGGCTCCTCGATGGAGAAGAAATTGGCGTACGAACTTGGTGCCCCGCTGGTCAGGATTTCTTATCCAGTGATAGACGAAGTTTCCATCTCTGATGCGGCTTACGCAGGGTTTAGGGGTACTCCTCACCTTATCGAAAAAATTGTAAATTCCGTAATAAATAATTATACAGAGGTGTGAAAGATGGCTAAAGAAAAGGAAATACGGCAAATTGCTTTCTATGGTAAGGGCGGCATAGGGAAATCAACGATAGCATCGAATCTCGCGGCTGTTTATGCCGAACGCGGACTCAATACAATGGTGATCGGCTGCGACCCGAAGTCAGATTGCACTAGGAATTTGCGAGGAGATGTTGAAATTCCAACGGTATTGGACGTAATGAGGGAGAGAGGAGTAGCAAAACTTGGACTTACTGAACTTGTGGATGGCAAGCAAATAGATGTGGACGAAGTAGTGTATAAAGGCTATAAAGGTGTTCTATGTGTGGAAGCAGGGGGTCCCGAACCCGCAGTAGGCTGTGCAGGAAGAGGAGTCATCGTTGCCGTCGATCTGCTGAAGAAACTGGGTATCTACGATGGTTTTGAGCTGGATGTGGTCATATACGATGTGTTGGGCGATATCGTCTGTGGCGGTTTTGGAATGCCGCTAAGGCAAGGATTGGCTGATGACGTCTTCGTTGTCACTTCTGCCGACTATCTATCCATATATGCTGCAAACAATATTTGCAAGGGCATCGCTCGTCATGCGCATAGAGAGGGCTCGCCACTGGGCGGTATCGTGTATAATGTGAGAGGGGCAATTGATGACCTTACTCTCGTTGAAGAATTCGCACAGAGCGTGGGTTCAAAGGTCATAGGGGCAATCCCAAATGACCCAACGATAATGGAAAATGAGATATATGCAAAGACCGTGATAGAACAGAGCCCTGATTCTGAGATTGCGGACTTGTTCAGGAATTTGGCAACAGCCATCTACGAGAATAAAGAAACTGCGTCACCAACGCCATTATCAAGGGAAAGGCTGGCTGAGTTGGCTCAGCGTATCAGACAAAAAACGAGGGAAAAATACACTTTTAGTTAAACAAGGTGCAAAAAATGAATAGCAAGAATAAAATCGCCAATTTGAATATCGAGTGGGCAAAGACATGGGAAGAAGGGATACTGAATGCATGGTCGCATCAGTACATCAAAAAATATGGATCGATAACTGAAGCTTGGAATCACAAAGCACCCGAATACGTGAAAACAATGGAACATTCAAATCGTGCTCAACTGGTTGAAAGAATCAAGCAACATAAACCGGAGACGGTACTCGATGTCGGTGCAGGAGCCGGCATTTTTGCTCTCCCTCTGGCAGCGACAAAGTCTGTGAAAAGAGTTGTGGCGGTTGAGCCATCCATCGGCATGCTCGACATCTTGAGAAAAAAAGCCATGGAATACAATCTGACAAATATCGAATGCATAAACAAAAAATGGGAGGATACAGCCACAGATGAATTGATAGCGCTGAATAGAGGTAAATACGATGTTGTTATCTGCTCTCATGCATTGTATTACATAACCGGCTTGCATGACGCATTTATAAAGATGAACGACATTTGCAAGGGTTACGTTTATTTGTTGATTGGCACGGATGCCGATAAAGATAAAACCTATGAAAGATATTATGAGCGAATATACAAAAAGCCCATGCCTTTATACCCAGATTATGCATGCCTTTACATGGTTCTACGAGAACTCAACATCCATCCAAATATCGAGATGCTTGATGCTTATGCAAAAAGATACGTGAATAGCGTGGAAGAAGTCATTGACCTCTGGAAAGATAACCTCGATGGCGAACTAAGTGAAGACCAACGCGATGCAATTCGTGATTATTTAGCTGAATCTGATATGGTAAAGGAAGAAAATGGAAGGTTATACTGGGAATGGCGTGCAAAAGATGCATTGATTTATTGGAGGGCAGGGGAATGGAAATACTAAATTCTAAGCAGGAGCTTTTATCGCTTGATCCCACGCAGGGCTGCCAGCTAATAGGTGCGTTCAGAGCTTTCCACGGCATCAAAGATGGCTATGTTGTGCTCCACTCACCGCCGGGCTGTCACAGTGGAATGTTGTTGTTGAGGGCATTATGCGATAATGCAGATGTAAGGATTGCATTTAGTGGGATACACCCACGTGATTTTATCTATGGCGCGGAACACAAGGTATTGACAGCGTTGAAAAAAGTTGACGAAACGTTCAAACCCGCGATTATTGCTCTTCTCGATGCCTGCGCTCCCGCAATTGTCGGCGACGACCTCGATGCAGTTGAGGTTAAAGTTCGTGAAGATAAAGAGATAAAGTCAAAAATTCTCTATTTCGGTGCTGCAGGTTTTCACAAGCCCATGTGGCTTGGGTATGAAAGTGCATTGGCGTCGCTTGTCAAGTTCATGGATAATGAGGAAGATTCAAAGAACAAAGACTCTGTGAACCTAATTGGATTCAAGGACAATGGGTTTAAGAGTGTTGCAGATCTCATTGAGATTAAACGCTTGCTTAATGGTACAGGTGTAGAGGTAAATGCAGTATTAACTGCGGATGAATTCAAGCGTATTGTAGAGGCACCAAAGGCATCTCTAAACCTTGTTCTTGGTGGTGATGGCGTTAAATTAGCAAGGGTGATGAACAAGAAGTTTGGAATACCTTACGTGGTTGCTGATTACCCGTATGGTGTATCCGCAACTGAAAGGTTTTTAGAACGTGTTTGTGAAGAGCTTGACATGGAAGTTGACGAAAGTTTCATATCGCAGGAGCGAGCAAGGGTGAAGGAATTCGTTGAAAAGGTTCAATTCTATCTGCATGGCTTTTATGGGATTTCCTGCGCCGTTATAGGCGATGCCGTGAAGGGAATCGCACTTGCAAAGTTCCTGAGTGCTGAACTGGGGTTTGACGTGAAGGTTCTCGCCCTAACGAACAAGAACTTTATGCTGGAGGAAAACCTCAGGGAAATATCAGGGTTGGCTAAACATGTGATGGTTGAACCCGATAGATTTGAGATGGAGAGATACATTGCCAATGCAGGCGTGCAGATGCTTTTCGGCTCCACTTTTGATAAGAGATTGGCGAATGTAGCGAGAGTTCCCTTAATCAGATTCTCCTACCCTACAATAGATAACATAGCATTAACAGATGCCCCTTATACAGGTTTTCGCGGCGTTCCCACCTGGCTCGAAGCTATAATCAATTCGCTTGTATCACGATATTACGAGGTGTGAAATGAGACAAATAGCATTTTACGGTAAGGGAGGAATAGGGAAATCAACGATAGGGTCGAATATTGCGGCTGCATTGGCAGAGAGCGGGCTATCAGTGATGATGATTGGCTGTGACCCCAAGTCTGACTGCACCAGGAACCTGACAGGAGAGGTACAGATACCGACCATTCTCGATGTATCGAGAGATAAAGGAATAGAGAGACTTGGTCTTGAAGAGCTTGTGGAAGGTAAGGAAATCGAGCTCGGCGAAGTCATCCACAAAGGTTATGGTGGTGTTTATTGTGGAGAGTGTGGAGGTCCAAGACCGGGTTTTGGATGTGCAGGTAGGGGCGTCATCGTTGCGATAGACTTGCTCAAGAGATTGAAAGCCTTTGAGGAATTAAAGCCAGATGTAGTGATATACGATGTGCTGGGGGATGTAGTGTGTGGAGGTTTTGCAATGCCGCTGAGGAGAGGCTTGGCAGACGAGGTGTATATTGTAACATCCGCGGATTATCTCGCGCTTTACGCAGCGAACAATATTTGCAGAGGTATAAGCGAGTTTGCAAACAAAGGTGGGTCGCCGTTAGGAGGCATTATTTATAATGTTCGAGGTATGCTGGATGAACCGGATGTCGTGTATGATTTCGCAGATAAGATAGGTTCGCAGGTTATCGGGCATATCCCAAATGCACATGAGATTGCGGAAGCGGAGATTGATGGTAATACCGTGATTGAATATGACGGTAATACGGACATTGCCAATTTGTTTAGAGAGTTAGCCATGAGAATCTATAATAACAAGCTAACCTCTGCTCCTGAGCCATTACCACCGGAAGAGATGGTAAGGATAGGTAAAGAAATAAGAAGACGGACAAAAGAGAAGTATAGAAGTATAACTAATGTTGGAGATTCCCAAATCCCAGGCACCAAATCACAAACAAATCCCAGATCCTAATTTCAAAATTCAAAACAGACCTTTCATTAAAAATATAAATGGGAGCGGTATAAGAGGAATAATAATGGGAATGAGTATAAGGGGTGGGTGAGTTTATGAGTAGCTTCAATTACAACTGATGGATATTGGTAAGGTTTACGGAATAGAAGGAATAGCAGAAGAAGTTACAAAGCGCAGCAGAGGAGAGGCAGAAGAAGCACTTGCCAAACATAAACGTGTGCTGGCGGGAAAATCATTATCGCTCGCGGCATCTTATTCCGGTGGCGTGGGAGCCGATTTAATCAGGTATTGCGGTATGAAGTGCGAACTTGCTATTCTCAAATTTAAGACAG
>JAODGF010000065.1:0-461 GCA_025464645.1 Methanosarcinales archaeon | reverse complement strand
AAATACGGTTCTGAGTCTGAAATACTGGTCGAGCCAACACTTGAAGAAGAGCTTAGAGCTTTAAAGAAGATAAAGCCAGACCTGATAGTGCCACTAAGCTTTGGTACAAGTGCGGACTGGTATGAAAGAAACGGATTTAAAACCATTTTGCCTAACCGGTTATTTGGTTACTACTTCAGAACAGGTTATTGGACTGTTATTGACGCAGCTATCGAAGCCAGAAGAGCACTTGAACGACCATGCAGCTCCAGACCGCTGTTATCAATGATTGAATACGATGAGGAATATAGTGATTTAAGCAAATATTGGGCAGATAACGCGAGGGTATTCTCTCATATATGGTATGAAGAGGTGTAGGAGGTGTTAGGTTTATAGGTTATAGGTTATAAGTAGATGAAATGGGAGAGCTAAAGGGGTTTGAGTACCTGAAAGTGTGGTAGAAGAGCTATGAGCTTATGTTA
>JAODGF010000190.1 GCA_025464645.1 Methanosarcinales archaeon | reverse complement strand
TCTGCTACTTGCGATAGCTTTATTAGCCGTTCGTCAATAAATACATTGGAGAGCATCGCAAATTGATCGCTCTCTATTGCCCCTCCATCAGCCAATATTGGTGAAAAATTGTACATTTTTATCACCTAATTTTGGAGGGGTAATTAACCTTTATAAATATCTTCGTACGTAGGAGTATTCGGAACTACTGAGTCAACCGAAAACTTTATAAGGGGAAATACATTTTTAGTTATCTCGGTGACACAAAATGGTGTTAAGTATCGGGGAGAGAATAAAGGGGTTCTTGTTCAGCCCTTCGAAAACGTTCGACAACTCTAAGGAAGACACGATTGGCGACGCCCTTAAGTACTTCGTTGTTATTCTGGCGATATTTGCAGTGCTTCTCGCAATCATAGCTGCCGTAGCGTTTTCGGTGATTTGTAGGTTTTATGGTGCGTTTCTACCGCCCAATGTACTGATTGCAGGAATGGAACCTTTGCTCGCAGTAGGCGTTTTTATCGTGGTGCTCGTTGGCGGGATAATCGGTGTTTTCATTGACGGACTTTGGCTTCACATCTGGGTATACCTTGTTGGCGGCAGAAATGGCGTAGGGCAGACGATAAAGGCAGTGATGTACGGGGCGACACCGAGCTACCTACTGGGCTGGATTCCAATCGTGAACTGTATTGCATTGGTATGGACACTCATTGTGGGTATTATCGGCATAAGACAACTTCACGAGCTATCTACTGGAAAGGCAGTTCTCGCTGTGATTATTGCAATAGCTATACCCTTAATCATCTACGCAGTAATACTCAGTGCGTTTATTGCAACGATGCCAGGACCAATGTTCCCGGGACCGAAAGGACCAGGATTTGGAGGATTTTAATTATTTATCCTCCTTTTTATTTTTTGTCTGATGCCCCGGGCTTTATTTATTGAGTTACAGAAGATTGCTGGCTATTTCGCCCATTAAATTGCAACTGAAGTGGAAGTACTGAAGGGGTATTATGATAATCCTCCAAGTATTCAGTAAATGCACGAAATCTCAGTTGCCTCTGGGGATTGCCGATTACAAAAACTTAAACTCGGATATATAATCCTGGCTCCGAAATACGACAAGTTCAAGGAATGGTTAAAGAAGGGTGCAGGATTGCACGATCATCGAGGGAAAATATAAAAAGTGCAAAAGTATAGAATATAGAATATACAAATTATACAAATACATTGTGGGATGAGAGGTGGCTTCTCTTCACTTTAGGAATCGTAGTTGGAAAAGATAGAGAGAAAAAAAAAAAGCGACAAAAATGTCACAGAAAAAACAATTGAGACGAAAAGCCATAAAGATTATATCCTTTGACGTTGACGGCACCCTGGTGAGTCAGGGATTTGCGGATTGCGTTTGGTTACAGGGTATTCCGGAGGCTTATGCAGAAGAAGAAGGCTTGAGCTTTGAGCAGGCTTTTGAATTCGTAAAAAGCGAATATGACAAAATAGGAGAGAACAGGATAGAATGGTATAAGATAGATTACTGGCTGCAGAAGTTTGGCTTAGGAATAACACGTGAGGAGCTATTCAGGAAATATGAAGGCGAGATAAAGATATACGAAGAAGTGGAAAGCGTCTTGAAAGCGCTGACAGAGGAAGGTTTTGAACTGGTGGTAAGCTCGAATGCAGCAACAGAATTCGTTGATTTTCAAATTCATAGCATAAAGAAATTCTTCTCGCGCATATTCTCCGCAACGTCTGATTGCGGTGAGGTAAAGAAATCAAATGGTTTTTACGCACGAGTATGTGGGATTATGGATGTGCAGCCGCAAGAAGTTGTCCATACCGGTGACCACTGGGTGTTTGATTTTCTCAATCCGCGCAAGATAGGCATAAATGCTTATTATCTGGACAGAAAGAGAAGCAGGTCCAGAGAAGTAAAAAGAGAGGGAGACGAGTTTGTTATATGCGATTTGAATGAACTCCTGGATGTTTTTTGCCGTTAAATTCAATATATCCTCGAGTTTTCTGCTATATAACCTGATGCGTAAGCGCCAGGTCCAATAAGTGTGTTGTTTCCGATAATCGTGCCAGCGTCAATACATGCATTTATTCCTGTTTTTACTCCGTCGCTTATGATTGCACCAAGCTTTCTCCTCCTGGTATCCAATCCTTCTGCCTTTATAGTTGCATCATCAAACCTTAGATTTGCTATCTTCGTCCCGGCACCTAAGTTGCATCTGCATCCTATAACAGAATCGCCAACATAGCTGAGATGAGGGATTTTCGTCCCATCCATAATAATCGAATTCTTAATCTCAACTGCACTCCCTATATGGCAATCATCACCGACAGAGGTATTTGGACGTATGTAACTATTCGGTCCAATTTCACAATTTTCTCCTATCACGACAGGTCCTTCTATGTATGTGCCGGATTTTATCACTGTGCCTCTTCCAATCGAGACCTTGTCCTTTATCCAAACGTCTTCTTCGAGTTCGCCCTTATTTACAGCGCGGATTCCCTCAATTAAAAGCTCATTTGCAGCCAGCAAATCCCAGGGGTAACTGACGTCTATCCAGTGCTCGATGGGCTTCCAAAAGATATCGGTACCTTCTTCTATCAGCAACTGTAAAGAATCCGTGAGTTCAAATTCACCCCGCTTCGATTTATCTGTTTTTGACAAGGCGGTAAAGATATTCTCATCTAAAAAGTAAACACCTGCATTTATCAAGTTTGAAGGCGGCTCTTTCATCTTTTCATGAATTCTTGCTACCTTTTCTCCTTCGGTCTCCACAACGCCGTAATCCTCCGGATTTCTTACTTCTATTACTCCAAGTGCAATATCGTCTGTTATGACTTTTCTGATGTCCTCTGCGCTTACAATT
>JAODGF010000189.1 GCA_025464645.1 Methanosarcinales archaeon | reverse complement strand
GAAAAGTCCATTTCTTCTTTCATTTTCATATCTTTTGGAACTTTTTATTCCCCATTGTTTATGTATGTATTTTCCATCACCTCCAGAATTTTATCCCTGATTTGCCTCAACTTTCTATTGTCAGGGTCGAATTCTAAATCATCACCATCAAAAAAATAAACTTTACTTTGTGCTTTCTTTTTGAAATATTGTTTGACTTTATCATTATATTCCTTAAAATACCTTAAATCTGCACTTATTTCATAAGGACGCCCTCTTTGAAAAATTCTCCTCCTTAATATCTTTAAAGATAGGTCTACATATATAACCACGTAGGGAATCCCGACCTGGTGAATAACATAATCATAAATATTTTCAAACACCTTTAATTCCTCAGTGTTCAGGTTCAATATTGCATAAACCAAATCTTTTTCGATTGAGAAATCAGCTAAGATAAAATCACTATTGTGATTTTTAACTGCTTTTTTCAGTTGTGAGTAATGAATCAATAAAAAGGTGATTTCTGTTTCCAGATTCACATTAGAGCCTTCATAAAAATCCCTAAGAAAAGGGTTCCTCTCATATTCCTCCAATATCTTCCCCATTTTTAATTCATAAGAGAAATAATTGGTTAACGCCGTCTTACCTGCACCTACACATCCTTCAAAGCTTATTATTTTTACCATTGGAACCCCCTTTCTTCTTATTCAGAAGCATAGTTTGTACGCCAGCATAGGCTAGGACACCTGTTAAGATGAGTATGGCAAGAAGCATAATAATCCATGTAGCGATCTGCCAATTCGAGGGCGTTACTGTGTTCAACCCGCCAAACTGAGAGGTTCCCATAAAGGCTAGAGCTGCAACAATAATGCCAAGTACAGTAAATGTGATTACTTGGAATGTGTCTATTCTCAACTGAAAGTGTTCCAATTTTTCTCCGGAGGTTTTCAAAGTTCCCTCCATTTTATCCAAATCCTGCCTTATTCCGCTCTTTAATGGAGGTACATTTAAATAGGCACAAGAATCGGTAGCCCGATCGGATTCCCACAGCTTGCACCCTTTAGACTCATCGTAAGGTGTAGTCCTTACGAAATCGATGGTAAACAAAGTTTCACAATATTTAAGATGAACAGGCTCGGTAGAAAGGTTGTATAAAGGAGCACATAAAATTCCATGATATCCTGGATCAACTTGTGGTCCACCAACCCATAGCAAGCCTTCATATACTTTTTTCACTTTTAGGTTCCATCGCGCGATTAAAAAGCCAGGTATGTTTACTTTCTCATATGTTGAAACGATAGCCATACCATGAGGTGGAATTGTGAGAGTAGGATTTTCTGCCGATAACTCTTTGCGTTTACCATCAACCCAACACTCTCTTCCAAGACGTAAGTGATAAGAAGCAGGCTTTAAGTGTTTTAGGTCGAATTCTTCGATCAGCGGTAGCTCTTGATGACAGTAATACTCGATTTCATCACGTAACAATACCGCTCCTTGCCAGCTTCGGCGTACTTCTTCTCGAGGATCCTCCTTTAGTGGACTCTTCTCTTTATTTACTCTCATATTACTCCCTTACTTAATTCTTTCCTGCTTTGTCTCAAACCAATTCCACCGATAACTCTCTAACCTCTCAATAAGTTCATAATCCTTTGGACCTGTTCCAACAAAACTTATCTTAACTCCTAATTCTCGTTCCAACCCGCATATAAACTCCTTTGTTTTCTTTGTTAGCTTATTAAAATCTTTTACTCCTTTATTTTCATAATTGAAATAATCCACACCCATTAAAGCTATATGAGTAGGCATATTAGCAATAACTGCCTTTTTTACGAGTTCAAGGTCAAACCTTCCTACCCTTCGTAAGTTCCGGGTTACAGTACTAAATTCTTGAATCCTGTAAGGATAACCACTTTCACGTTGAATAGTCTCCCAGCAAATCTCTTTTGGAAGTGGACCCGAGTTTCCTGCAACTCTTATGGGAAATGTTCGTATCACCATAATAACATCAGAGACCGCCCGAGGGCTAATTCCCACTTCGCTTAAAAATCCAGATGCGGTGGTGTCTCTGCTTGTTGCATAAGGATAATATGGACTGTGATATAGAGAGAGTCCAAACCCTTGTGTACCCTCAATCACAACCCTTTTTTCGGTTAGATAAGAAGCCATCACTTCCTCAGAAACATCGGCTAAATATGGCTTTAGCTCAGGTATATCCTTTGCCTGCTTTAGCTCCCCTCCCCTTAAAACCCTTTTAGCAACTGTAATACCAGTCCCGGTGCATGTAGAACCAATTCTAACACCAAGTCCAGTATTCTTCTCCTCTTGAACATATTTCGTATCTATAATGGCTGCATTGTAATCTATCCCCAATCTATCTGGGGGCAGGTCAAATGATTTTATCTCTTCTAATAAAACATTCAAATCTATAAGACAACCAGCGGCAAGAAATAATTTTGTATTGGGGTTTACCACACCTGCTGGAACTTGCCTGAGCACCACTTGTTTATCATTGATGGTGATAGTATGTCCTGAATTTGGTCCACCACATCTGACTGCGACATCAAATTCAAATTCATGACATAGATATGCCGTTATTTTTCCTTTTCCTTCTCCTCCAAATTGCCCACCCACGACCACTACGATAGACATCATCATTTTCCTCCTTATTATTTCTCTTCACTTTTAAATGATGGTATAATCAGATAATCCTCATCAATATTCCCCACTGCTTCATAGTCCCCGGCGAGATAGAAATAACCCACTAAAGCAGAAGTAAGTGCATCAAGTTCATCATGTGTAATTGTTTCTCGTTCTGAAGTGACTTTTGTTCCCATTTTCCTTAAATCAGCTTCTAACTCTTTTAAGTTAACACGTTTTCGTGGTATTCCCAAAATATCTTGAGCCGCTCCCGGATAGCTCTCTATTACTTCATACCCTTGTTCTTCAAATAATTTAGCCAATTTAATACCCCTCATTGTTAGTTTTTGCATACTCTTAATCAAGCATGGATATACATTAATACCTCTCTTTTTTAAGATTCTTTCGCACTCACGAGTAATACCATACTTCCTGCATTCACAGGAATCATCAGCGCAGCACCTGCCCCGGGGAAGACTGAGTGGAGAATCTATTGATATTACCGCTGGTCTCGCACTCATTGTTTTAGAAATAAGTTCGTTATTCGTTTTTAACACATCCAGATACGCGTTATTCCCCTGTAATATGCAAAAGCCAGAATTTCTTTCCTCGGAACCAGATAAATCTATTCCAACGGATATAGGGATGCCTTTTCTATTTCTTATTTTTTTTATTAACTTATCTAATTCAATATCGATTCTCTCTATTTTCTTCCGATTTATTTTAAACAATGGTTCGGAGTCCAGGTATGCTTCTAATAAACCATTATGAGGGTATTGAATGGTAACTTTGGGTATATTAAATTTGAGAAAAGTATCGAGATGGAGATTTGCTTTTTTATTCCCTAATGCATCAATTAATTTCTGCTGAGAATGGTTCTGGTTCATTTTGGGCTTGATTTCCTCTATTTTCTTCTGATAGGATAAATATGTAATGCTTTGTAAGTTTACCACGTCATAGATGTTATATAAAAGTAGTTTCTCCAAAGCTTGGTCATCTCCTTTTACAAATCTACTCCACAGTACTGCTGCTTCTCTACCGTTAATTTCCTGCACGTCTTTTGGCCTCGGGATATTCAATTTCGCTTCCACCTTTTTTAGTGGACCTGTTACTCCAAGACTTCTTAGAAGGTATCTTAAATCAATATGTATTGGAGGGATTTTTGCTTCTGGGAATTCTTTCATGATAAAAGGAATATCAAATAATTTCCCATTAAATGTCACAATCATCTCATAATTTTGTAAATAATTTATCGCCTCTTCTAAATTATTATCTTTTACGAAAATTTTAATTTTATGTCCATTGGAAGTACCTATAAGAGTTATCTTATCATAATACAACGAAAGTCCCGTTGTTTCTATATCCAAAAATAGTGCTTTATCACGGAATTCTTTATAGATTCTCCAGTATTCCTTTTGTGGCAAATGCTCTGCAAAGAAAGAAGCATCATGCTTATGAAGGGCATTCTCTGCTCTATCCAAATAGTCTTCTATAACCCTTCTTTTAGCCTTGCTTAAACCAATAATATGTGCTCTCTCTTTCAAATCGTCCCAAGTTAAGATACTCTTTTTCCACAAATTTTCTTCGGTTCTTTCACCAATTCCCGGGATGAAGATAAAGGTACTTTTGATCATGCTCTTTCACCTTAGAGTTAGTTTATAATTGGATAAATAATTTAATTTTTGGTATTTGTTTAGCACAGTAAAAATTAAAAATACGTAGTTACAACTCTCTCATACCGCGCCTCCTGCCCTAACTCCTTCG
>JAODGF010000188.1 GCA_025464645.1 Methanosarcinales archaeon | reverse complement strand
GCGGTTAAAAAAATAAGAAGGGCGATAATCGTGTTTCTCATCTGCCTATCGTTTCCTTAAGCAGGGTGCCAACAATACCGGAAGAGCCCGAAGTGTCCGGAGTGCCCTTTGCGCTCGGCAAGAAGGGTGCTAAGGCAGATGCCAGATTATGTAGAGTCATTGATTGAATGATTATTTTTCCTGGTCCTCTCAAGGTTGTCAAAAAGAGACCTTCGCCGCCAAAGAACATCGTTTTAATCCCTTTTACTCGCTCAATGTCATAGTCTACGGTTCCATCCCAGCCAACTACACAGCCGGTATCTACTTTCATCTTTTGTCCCGATTGCAGGTCAAACTCTACAAAATCGCCGCATGCATGAATAAAAGTTGTGCCTTCACCCGACAGTCGTTCTAAGATAAACCCTTCACCGCCGAAGAAGACAGACCCCAACTTTCGTTGGAATTCTACGCTTAGCTCTACGGTATCTTCAGCACAGAGGAACGCATCCTTCTGGACGATAAATTCCCTGCCCGGTGCAAGTTCTATCGGTTTAATTGTCCCAGGTGCGCTACCTCCAAAAGCGACAATACCCTCGCCCTCTGTCGGGGCAAATTCTGTTAAAAATATGGTTTCGCCTGCGAATTTACGCCCGATAGCTTTAAGCAAGCCACCCCTCATCTTCGCTTCCATGCTCATATTTGAACTCATGTACACCATCGTGCCTGCTTCGCCGTATACCTTCTCGCCAGGACTTAACTCTACCGTTACCAGTTGCAGATTGTCCCCTGTTATTTTATATTTCATACTATCTATCACCAAGGAGAAGATATATCGAAGGAGATATAAAAAGATTATGGTGTGCGGGATGAGTGAAAATACGATGACAGATAACCTTTTATATAACCTCGACATATTTTGAAAGTATGGCAAAAGTTAACGAAGGAATATTTAAAATAAAGGGAGGTGATTGGTAATGGGAGAAGAAAAACCGGGTGAATTGAAACAGTTGTTTGTTTACGAACATGATGCAAGGCGATGGGAACTTTTTGTTAGAATTGTTTATGGATGGATATGCATAGGAATAGTATTAGCAGTCTATGGCTTCATTGCAGAGATATGCATGCTTATTCAGTGGTTTGTGATATTGATACTTGGGCGTAGAAGCGAGGGGTTAAGCAACTTCATTAAGGGATACCTTGACTATTTTGTGCACGTGCTCGGCTATTATTACATTATGACCGACGACAGACCAGGAATATTGCCAAAGAGGGTTGAAATATACGAAAAAGAGTGAAAGGAAGGGTTCACCAAAGGACCGGTGAATATCCCCAATAACCTTTTTCTTTTCTTTTTTATATGCTTATATCCAAGAATTGTATATGTATATAGGAATAAAATGAGAACAGCGTGGCTAAAGATAAGGATGGGACTGTGTGTATTGTTCCTATTTGCAGTGATATATGCGTTACTGAGTGTTATTGTATTTTTCACGGTAGGTATGGGTACGCTGATGGTTTACGCTCTTGCTTTACTCGCCTTTGTAATGGTAGCAATTCAATTCTTTATAGGTCCAAAGATAGTGGAAAAGACGATGCGTGTTCGCTATGTCTCGGAACGAGAGGAACCGGAATTGCATCGGATGGTGAGCGAATTAGCGATGAAGGCGGGGATTCCCAAGCCACGAGTAGGGATCTCTGAGATACCAATACCAAACGCTTTCGCTTTTGGCACTTCCAAAAAGAAAGCGCGGGTTTGCGTCACGAAAAGATTGATGGGGATGCTGAAAAGGGATGAGATAGAAGCAGTTTTAGGGCATGAACTGTCTCACATAAAGCATCGAGATATGGCAGTTATAACGGCGTTGAGCGTGATACCAATGATATGCTACTTTATCTATTTCAGCTTCTTCTGGTCGGGCATTTTTGGCGGTATGGGTGGCGGTAGAAGTAGAGAAGGTGGTGGTGCTTTATCAATGCTCGCTATCGCTTTTATTGCCTTCATTGTGTATTTCATAAGTAACCTTATTGTGCTTTATGCGTCCCGTATAAGGGAATATTATGCGGATGCGGGCAGTGCGGAACTCACGAGGAAGCCGCATGCACTTGCTTCTGCGCTGTACAAGATGATTTATGGTAGTGCAGCAGGTATGAAGCAGGAAAAGGTAAAAAAGGAGATGGGAAGTATGCGAGCTTTCTTTGCTACTGACCCTGTAACTGCGAGAAGTGATTTGAAGGATTTGAGTGCAGCAGACCTGAATAAGGATGGAAAGATAGACGAGTACGAGTTAAGAGCTTTTGCAGAAAGGGCACGAGTGAGCCGTGCGGAGAGGTTGATGGAACTCTTCTCCACGCATCCTAATCCGGTGAGCAGGGTTAAGAAGTTGGGGGAGTATCTTTAAGATAGCGGTTTAGCGTGTTAGTATTAGCGGTTTAGCGGACATTACACTCACTTTATACCCTCCACCGCCACCCTTATCATCTCCACTATATCCCCCTCTCTCCACCTTGATGAATCTATTACCAGGTCATAAATGGAAAGGTCATCCAAATTTATGCCATAATATCTCTTATATCGCATACTCTCTGAGCCTTCCCTTTTCTTCATAGCAGAAAGAGCTTCTTCGTTGGTTATTCCCTCTCGACTTGCAATTCTCCTCGCTCTAACCTCTACCGGTGCTTTCAGCCATATCTTCAAGTCTGCATCGGGAACAAAGAAGCCAGACAACCTGCCTTCCACAATGACATTCTCCCGTTTCATTGCCTCTTCTCCCTGTCTTGCATCTATTTGTCTATCGAAAGTCTCGCTATTTTCTGCCAATTTATTAAAATGCTCTAACTGCAATTTCTTCTCCTTCGCTATTTGTCGAAACATCTCGCCAGCGGAGATTAGTTCCATTGATAATTCGGTTGATAGCAACTTTGCAACTGTTGTCGTTCCACTGCCCGGAAGTCCGCTTATTGTTATCCGCATCTGTTTAGCTCCTTTAATAACCACAAGATTACACAGATTATCGCATGAAACCTTTTCTTAAAAGAAAAGATTTATTTACCAAAAGAACCTATTTATTTTTCTTTATGGTTTTGATATTGTGATTTTGGATTT
>JAODGF010000064.1 GCA_025464645.1 Methanosarcinales archaeon | reverse complement strand
GAGGTGTGAGTTGTCTGGTGTGAGTAAGCCAAACTCCTCAAACCTGAAAACTCAAACCCCACACCTACGCTGGCTCTCTGTGTTCTCTGCGGGCTCAGCGGTAAATAAGTACCTAATGTTTTCATTTCTCATCCTCAATCCGTAGTTTATCATGGAGTTTTAAAAAGTGCTTATCCCGTATTTTCACAAAAAAGGCAGGTTCTCCTCTTGTAATGCTAATCCTGTCTTCTTTTCCTATTCCCCGGTAAAACTGCCCATCTATGACCAACTCCGCTTCCTTCATCCCAAACAGCTCTAAACTTATCACGGTATTTATATCCACCACAGTAGGTCTTGCAGAGAGTTTAAAAGGTGCAATTGGCACTATTATGGCTGCATCCACCTTTGGATCTACGATCGGTCCGCCGGCGGACATCGCATACGCAGTGCTACCAGTAGGCGTGGCAAAAACAACACCATCTGCTCGTAATCTCTCTAACTCATCGTCATCCACAAAGATAGCGAAATGCAGCATTTTCCCGGGCTTCGATGTTATTACTACCGCTTCATTCATTGCATAAGGCATCTTTTCCCTTTCGCCGCTTACCTCTACCGAAAGCCTCTCTCTCCTCTCCACCTCAAACCCTTCCAATATCCTCGTGAGTACAGAAACGGCATTCTCTGGCTGCACTTCTGCTAAAAATCCGATAGCACCCATATTTATCCCTAATACTGGCGTGGTGCTCTTCAAATAATGAAGAGTCCTTAGAATTGTACCGTCACCACCAACGCAAATCAAAAAATCAACAGCCATCTCCCCTATTTTCATGCCTTGCTCTTCCTTTTTGAGATTGTGCGCCGTCTTTTCGTCCAGTATAACTTCCGCTTTGTCACCCACGCACTCAATCAGCCTTTTCAACACTAATACATCCCCTGGCTCACCCCTGCATACCATTCCAATTCGTTTCGGCTGAATCGAATTCATTCATCCCCCAAGTCGTGAAATCGCCTCTGCTAAATCACCTTTTGTCTCGGTTAATGCGGCTTTCGCCTCTTCTTCGCTACATCCTGCCTTTTCCGCCACTATTTCCACATCTTCCGGAGAGATACTTATTTCAAGCTCCGATTCAGGCTTAGGACGTTTTACAGGCGTACCCGTTATTTGATATATCTTTGAGCCCTGCGATTCCATAACCGTAACGGTTGCATCATCAAAAACGAATTCAGCATCGGCAGTTTTTATCACTACTTCCTCTACACCGTCCATCTCTTCTAAGCTTATGCCCACTTGCTTCATCATCTGATTTAACTTCTTGGGACTCAAGCTCACCCCTTTTCTAAACCCTCCTCGCATTTTTCTTTTTCTTTCTACTTATATCTCAATCTAATAAAATATTCTATATTATAAAATATTTACATTAGTGCGAATGAAAGTTGGAAGCAAGTGCAGGGAAGAAGGGGCCCGTGGTCTAGTTGGAATGACGTCGCCTTTACGAGGCGAAGGTCATGCGTTCGAATCGCATCGGGCCCATACGTTCAAATTTCAAATTACAAGCACCAAAATTCAAAAAGGGTAAGTTGAAAACATTTTTTATTGTCTTTATCGAACATCTATCCAGAGATGGAGCTCACGATAAGGCTCAGATGCATTTATACTTCCACCTTCACTTTGATTTTCTTTAAACAAGAAGAATTTCAGTTTATTCATGCCCTTTTCACTTGTTTCAGGAAATGTAAACGTAAATGGGAACTCCAGTGTTTCGTTATGCGCCAGTTGTATTTCCTTCTCGCCAATTGTTCTGTTTTCCATCTCCGCCCTGAACAGATATGAGACATTTTTATATTCGTGATTAACCACGCCAACTATTACTTCTCCTTCCTCGCCTGCCGAGAGGCTTGTGGGATAATCAGCCGCTTTGCCTTCTTTGCCGAGGATATAGAACTCGGTGAATTCTTCCCCTTTCTTCGGTGTTATGATAACGTAGATAGTTAGTGCAGATGCTGTAATAATAGAGATAATTAGAAGAACAGTGAGGATTTTATCAAGTGTTTTTGAGTTTTGCATACAAACTTTTAGAAAAAGTCTGATCAAAAATGCTTTGCTACTTCGCGAGAAAGAAAAGGGGAGAGGCGTGAAAAATCACGCGCTCGGCTTCTCCATTAACTTCTCCTTCTTCATTATCTCCCCAGTTCTGGAATGGGGCTCACGAACTAAGCGGTCAGCGTGTTTTTCTATTTCTCGCGCCTCGAAGGCAAGCTTTGCCGCTTCTCTTAATAGTTCATGTGCTGCTGCTACTACTGGCACGTACTCCTCAGGGTTCTTCATCATGAAACACCCTTTTACATCCAGTTCCGCGACTTTCTCTGCCATGCTATAAGCGGCGATGGCTTTCGCTTTTGCATAAGGATTGGAAAACTTTGCCCTTTCTACCGCTCGCTCCGCAGTTGCTATTATCTGGGGTAATTTTACTTCTCCGCCCTTCTTTATCGCTCCTATGACGCCATCAATCTCCTCTTGCACCAATTTTACTACTCCAGTTATGGACAGAACAGAAAGGACATCGGCATTAAACAGGCTCATCTCTACGGGGTCTAAAAATTCACGCCTCGCTCCTATCATCGGGTCGCCGGGTATTATAATATATCCAAACCCGCCCTCCTTTAACTTATCCACTGCTTTCTTCGCCGGTGCGTCAGAGATAACGATGCAAGGCTTACCGAGCTCCTTTACCATCTCTCGCGCGTTCTTAGGACCTGGAAGAGCAGCGTTAGGACTGGTTATCACTACCACATCCGGGTCCCAGTCCAGTAACCGGGAGGTATCTGCTGCACTTTCCGGTGTCATCTTCGCCCCGGTTCCCAACACACGAACGTCTATATCCTCTCTGTCTGCTCTCTCGTCCAGTAACAAATCCACTATTCTTGAAGTCCCTATGTTTCCTAATTTTACAAATCCTACTTTTACTACTTCCATGTTTAATCACGCTTTATGTGTATGTGAGAAGAGGTATAAAAAAGTTGCTCTTATTTTGTGCTGCGTGGCAAGACGAACAAATCGAAAAATTTATAAGTGGAGGAACGCTTTAGGCAGAGATTGAAATTGATAGGTAATATCGGTTTCGAAGATATATAACCGACACAGGAATATTTAGCGTTGAGAGCAAGGCAGGGATTGTTAGATGCAGTAAAAATTGGTAGAAAATGGTTCTCTACTAAACGAGCATTAACGGATTACATCAGAGAACATGGGAAATAAACCTTTCTTCGGGTATGCTCAGTAAAAAGCGGAAAAAAAACCAAATAAAAAAGTAAATTGTAACATGCTCAATAGATTGTGGAAAGTTTAATGCGTGAAATATGCCACCACTTCTTTTTCCAAAACAGAATCAATCCTGACGAACCCGTATCTTTCGAACTGAACTACATTTCCAAGTTCCGAAGCAATCAAAGGCTCACCTATCCCTTTATCTATGCCATCAGGCTTCTTCACCACGACTTTTATCCCTTCTGACGGTGCCCATTGAATAATTGGGACATCTTTTGCAGGTGTTTCTACGACTTTCGCAACCAGTGGCTCGATACTCTCTATATCTACATCACAGAGGAATTTAAGCCTTATTCTCTGTCCCGCATTCAGTTTTGCGAAATCATCGCCACTTATGTAAACCGTATTGCCTGTCCTTATCACCCGGTACTCCTTTCTTGAAGGATGCTTTAATGCCTTAGCCACAAAGGATTGCCCATCTTTTAGTTTCAGCTCCTTCGGATTACGCACAAAGAAGTATCTTGATGCAAGCGCATCCACAGCTTTCCTGTTCTCTGCATACAGGTTCTTCATGCTTACCGCGATATCGGTTTGCGTGACGCCAATAGAGATAAAGAACTTACGAATCGTCTCTGGCAGAAACCCTCTTCTGCGCAGTGCTTTTAGCGTTGGAAGTCGCGGATCGTCCCATCCTTCATATTCGCCGCGTTCTATCCTTTTTCTCAACTCAGAAGTGCTGAACTTACCGAACTCCTGCATTTTTATCTTACCCCAGAGCATGGTTATCGGATATTTCCAGCCGAGATGGTCGTATAAAAACCGCTGTCGCTTTTCCGATTTCAGCAGGTCTTTTCCTCTTATTATATGCGTTATTCCGAGCAGGTGGTCCTCTATTGCAGATTCAAAATCCAGAGTAGGCCATGCCACGTATTTTTTGCCAACCCTTGGATGCTCTCTTTTTAAAATTCGGAATGCGACCCAATCGCGTAAAGCCGGGTCTTCACTTGCCATATCTGTTTTTATCCTCAGAACCGCTTCTTTTTCTTCGTAAACGCCCTTTAACATATTTTTCCAGGATTCTATATTTTCTACATCGCCAACAGTCCTGTGCGGGCATGGTATTTTTTGTTCTTTATACGTTTTGAAAACATCGGCGGGACAGAAGCAGACATAAGCCGCACCCCTTTTTATCAGCGCCTCCGCATATTCGTAATACAAATCCATACGTTCCGATGCCACTACCACCTCATCTGGCTCGGCATCCAGCCACGCGCAATCCTCAAGATACCAGTCATAAGCTTCGAGCATGGGTCGTTTCAATAGGGGGTCTGTGTCATCGAACCTCAGAATGAATTTACCGCCATACATCCGCGCATACTCCGAATTTACAATTATACCTCGAGCACTGCCAAGTGTCGCAGCACCGTTAGGATTGGGTGCGAATCGCATCACAACTTTTTCGTCTTTCGCAAGTGGTAGTTCGGGTAATCCAGCTTTGCGTTCCTCTTTTACTTTTAGCTCTGCTACTAAATCCGGAGCTATTCTGTTCAACTCTTTTATTTGCTCTTCCTTACTCATTCCCCCTATACTCTTTATCTCCTCTTTTACCAATATTGAGACATGTCTCGCACCCTGCCTCAATTCTGGATGTTCGGCGAGGATTTTCTTCAGCACAGCATCCTCTTTCGGCGGTTTATCATATCTTACCGCATTCTGCAACGCATATTTTCTTATTTCTGTCCTTGTACTTGTCTCTTCCATTTTCGCTCTTCTCTCTTTTACTATTTGAGACACGGTAAGAAAAAACTCAAAGGTTTTATAGATAAAAGCATAAAGTATTTTTGTACCAAAAGCGCCGGCGCACGCGGAGGTTGCCGAGAGGACAAAGGCGTGAGGTTCAGGGCCTCATCCTGAAGGGGTTCGGGAGTTCGAATCTCCCCCTCCGCATGATTTGTGATTTGGAGTTTTGAAATCAAGTCCACTGGATCATGGAAGCTACTTCTGTTATCTTGCCACAAAAGCTTGGATTGAAGCTAAAAGAGGAGGCAGATGAAATGGGATACTTACTTGAGGAGTTAGGAATCGAGCTTGTGCAGAGTGGTATAGGCGATAAAAATGAGGGAAGATTATGAGTGGTTCATAAAGACGGATTTTAGTAAATATGCGGGCAATTCGTCCGAGGTACTTGTTAGAAGAAAAACCGTCTGTGGATGTGGTCATGGTTTATGCTCTTCCAAAAAATACGATCGGCATTTCTTTCTATCATGAGGAGGAATGGGAGGTGAGGGCGATTTGGAAGGGTAATGCAAAGCGAAGGTAAATTCTGAGGATGTAGTAATAGAGATTCTTAGCAATGGTGAAACGAAGAGGAGCGTAGTTCTGAAATTGCAGCAACCGAAAAACTTTTAAGAGGTTGATACCCACATAGAATCGGAGTAAATATTAAAAGAGAGAATGATAAAAAAGGGGAGGATAAAAATGAGGGAAAGGGGTATTTGGAAGATATTGGCGATTTCAGTCATTTTGGCAATAGTTGCAAGTAGCGTGGCGGTATTCAGTGCAGCGAATTTAGATAAGGAGATAGGTGAAAAAGGAATAGAAGAAAGCGGTGGAAAAAGCGTTATCTCGCTTGTGTCGCCACCTTTTATTGGAATTGCAGGCGCGAGCGAAAGCGAAGTCAGCGGTATGAGAGCAGGGACTAACTTTTTAGAAGAAGAAGCGGGAATTGCGGCATACACAAATGTAGGGATGGAGATAGACCTTGAAAAGGCAAAAGAGGTGTATAGAACCACAGAAGTAGAGAAAGAGAACTACACCATTGGGTCGGTTGCATTACCTGGTTACGCAGAGAGCGAAGACGTGCACGTGTATGTACACAAAGACGGATGGATAGTGGCGTATTACTTGAAAGATGAGCCAATAGCGAAGATGATAAACTACAAGAATTACATGGAGAATGGGGACATAACCCTAAAGCTCGATATTGCACTTGGAAGGATGTGTGATGGCGTGGGATTGCCTCTGTTCTACACCAAGTTCTACGATTTCAGGTATCCGAATGCGGATAAGCTAATGATAATCTTGGACGGGCAATGGGTAGAAGGATGGGATACGTTTGATATAAAGATACCGAGTGATGTCAGAGTTTATGATCGGTCTTGGTATCATTGGTCATGGGATAGCCACGAATCAAGCTTTATGCTGGATGGTATCGAAATTAACAGTCTTGGAAGATGCGATGAGTGCTGGCAAGCGAGATATGGAAAGTTATCACCTTCACAGTTAATGCCAAATGAATTCCACACCATAAGTTTGTGGCATGATGAATGGAGTGATTATATTATTGGTCATGCATGTGTTGCCATTGTGCTTGCATACAGAGAGGCATAGGCATAGCAAATGAGGGCAAAAAATGGGAGAGTTACAAAAAGAATGGGACTAAATTTTTTCGTGCTCATAGCCTTGACTTTGCTTGCTCTTCAAGCAGTAGCACCAGTTGGTGCATCAGATATAGCTGTAATAGGTGCAGATACCATTCACAATGTTACTACAACATACCCATCGGGCATTCCTGATGTAACACCGAGGATAGTAGTGGAATATGCGAACACCATTTCTCAATTTGGATTATATGTCATGCCTGAAAATCTGACTAATGTGGCAAGAAGGGTAATTCCGGGAATAATAGTAGAGTATGCGAATTCAATTGCTCATCGTGAATTGCAAGAAATGCCAGCGAATCTTTTGAATACAACGAAAGAGGTGCCGAAACAGAGATTGATAATTGAATATGCGGAATCTAATTCATACATATCACTAATATTTCCAATTGAGCTTATGAATGATACTACACCGCCGATAATTGCTGATGTAGCGGTAATAAACGTAACGAACAACTCGGCAGTGATAACGTGGGTAACGGATGAGTTTGCTGATAGCGTGGTGAAATACGGTGAGAACTCAACGGTGTACACAAAAATATGCAGGGATGAATTGTTTGTTAAGGAACATGTGGTAACGTTGACGGGGTTATCGCCAGGTACAAGTTATTATTTCGTTGTGAATAGCACGGATCGGGGTGGGAATTCAGTGGAAAGTTTGGAGTTTTGGTTTGATACAAGAGGGGGATAGAGAAATTTGTAAGGAATGGATGCAAATGTAGATTCGACCTGAAGGAGGTATAAATAAGTGAAGTATTACGGATATAATGAAGTTAGGCGACATCGTCAGTAGGTGATTCACTATGAGGGACGTCTTTATTAATTATGACTATATACTCTCCGGATTGTCAACCTCCGACATAGAAGAGATAATTAAATTTATTTGTGAGCTGCTTCCGAACGAGTGGTGTGAGAAGTATCGGAAAATGACTCCTACTGCGACAAACATACTCCAGTTCAATGATAATGGTTTTAAGTTTCTATTTGATTTTTCTTCGGAGTTGGTCACTAAAGGTGTTATTCCTCGTGACCAAGCTGTTGAAGACCGTGTGGTTGCCGTTTTTGGAAGATCGCGACCAAGTTATAGAAAGCGTGACGTAAGTAGAATGAAAGGATTTCTTGGTTCATCTACAAAAGTTTTTGCTAATAATTACGATAAAGGGCATTTCATTGGTCATGCTCTTGGCGGCGGGCTCGATGTAAATCTTTTTCCCCAACGAAAGGATATTAATCGGGGTTGGTCAACGCGTGGAAGGGTATTCCGAGCGATGGAACGGTATTGTTCCAAGAATTCGGGAACATTTTGCTTCCTTCGTCCCATCTATTGTGATCGTTCGTGGCGTCCGTGCCTGATCGAATATGGGCTATTAACTAAGGCAGGGAATTTTTGGGTGGAGAAATTTGAAAATTAGTTGATGAGGTGTAAAAAAAATGCAAAACATGCAGACTTCGTTTTCCTTGCCTCGTCTCTTGGCTCGGTTCGCCCAAATTGCCTGTGACAACTTCTTTTATCTGCAAAGCGTTATTTGCTATATTACTCGGCCACGATTGATAAAAGGAGTGAAAACTGATTAATGATGGAATACAAAGTTCTCGAGACAATACCTTTTGTTTCAGCCCTGCTAGAAGAAAATGAAATAGTTTTCTTTGTAGGCTCGGGAATATCAATGTGGGATCCTTCAAATTTACCGACAGGATATGAGCTTAAACGAAATTTGTTTAAAGGCATTACCAGTCATAAGGATCTAAGCGTTTATTTTGATGGAATATATGGTAACAATGTTAATAACCTAATCCCAAATGAACAGTGGCAAAAAGTACCTCTTGAAGGAATGTTTGGAGCTATCTATGCTGAAATAGGAGATAGGTTATTTGATGGTTTAACTTTTTTCGATAATAACAAATACAATCCTATTCATAAAATGCTTATTTTTTTAACAGATAAAACAACACATAAGACAATATTTACAACTAATTTTGATTTGTTATTTGAGGCTTGCTTACCAAGAACCGTGAAGCCAATTTTTAACACTCTAAAAGATTATCCTGCTCTTAATAAAATTAATCTTATAAAACTACATGGAAGTTATAGTGATAAAAGTTCAATCATAATGACCCTTGAAAGGGAGGGTACAGGACTGCCTGTATTTCTTCAAACTTTCCTCAAATCATTTCTTTCGGGCAAAGTAATTTGTTTTATTGGTTATAGCGCCTCTGAATTTGATATAGTTCCCCTACTTAGCAACATACCTTTTTCAAAAGTTTATTGGATTGAAAAGGACGAAAAAGCTATACGAGACAATCCCAGCATGCTTAAAATTTTAGAGAAGAATAATAGTTTTGTGGGATTTGATATGCGTTTAATATTTCAAGAATTATACAGCAGAAAGGTTTCGAGAAGTTCTACGTCCTTACCTTGGTCACACATTAATTCCGCCCTTTCCAATATCCTTAATTTTGAAATAGCTGAGACATATAAAGAGAAGGGGGACTATTGCAAATCCAAAAAATATTATTTGTACTACTATAAGAACCTTATAAAAGAACAATCCAAAATTTCAACAATCAGAATTTTACAAGCTAAAAGGGAAATAGCGAAAATACATGTCTTGAGACATGAATTTAACAAAGCTGAAAGTATGTTACAAGATCTTATTGGCAATATAGGTCATGTGTTAACTCACGAAGATAACAATCCATCCCAACTTAAAAGCCTTTTAGCAGATTGTAGGAAAAATTATGCAATGGTTCGGCTAGCTAAAATACAAAAAGGTATTGCTTCTGAGCAAGAGCTGGAACAAATTGAAAAGTTACTAAAAGAGCTGTATGAGAATGGCATTAGTGAAGGTAATATAGATAAGCAGGCTGAAGCCAAACGATTTTTGGCACGATGTAAACGCATAGAAAGAAAACACGAAGAAGCTTACAGATTATTAGAAGAAGTCTTAGAATATTTTCAATTTATTGGAAGAACCATGGGGGAGATAAATACGCTTCGAGAATACGCTAATAATCTCATGATGGAAAAGAAATTTTGGAAGGCAATAGAGCTCCATAAAAAATACTGAAAATAAACAAAGAGTTTGACGAAGATTATCCCACACGACTAAAATCATTATGGGCATTGGTTTATTTAAATTTATTATCAGGTCATATGCTTGAAGCAATTAATTATCTTTCAAATAGTATTTTATTATCAATATATTATTGGATATCACGAAAGTTGACATTTTCGATGATCAAAGATATAGCTTTTAATAAAGCTCTTTTTTAAGGAGATGACATGATTTTTTAATAATCAGCAATAGATTTGAAGAAGGTGGCACATCGATGCATTTCCCCAACGCTCTTTTTTCATAAAAATATTTTATATGAAATAGACCTTATTTAAAGTTATGCAACACAGCAGAGTAACCGAAAAATTTATAAAGGGTTATTATTAATTTCAAAAACTAAAGGTGCTATCCTAAAGAGGGGGGGAATAATAAAAATGGGGAAGAAATTAGACTTGAAGGTATTAGCGGTTTTAACCGCCTTAGTACTGATTGCAGGCAGTGTGGCGATGTATGGATATAGCGGAACAGAAGTGGGAAAAGGGATAAGCGAAGGCGAAGGAAAAGGTATTATCTCGCTTATGCCGCCGCCCTTTATCGGCGTCGCAGGCGCTGCGGAAGCGATGGGTGGCAATGCCTTTCCCAAGGATGAAGCGGGGATTGCGGCTTATGTGAACGTGGGAAAAAGCATCAACATAACGGAAGCTGTAAAAGCATTCACACAAACAGAAGAACTCAGCCAGACGCACGCTATTGGAATTGTACCAATAGATAACAAGCGAGGTATGATAAACGTTCACGTATATGTGGATACTGGTGGATACGTCGTTGCCTATTTTAAAAATACAGAACCTGCAAGCAAAATAATAAAATGGTCAGGAATGGACTTCAACAATCCAAAGATAGAAGACTTCATCACAAACGCCGCGATAAAAGAGATGTGTGCGAAAATAGACGTTTACTACCTAGACATCAAGGACGACATAAAATACTACGACTTTGAGTATCCTGATGCAAAGAAGATGGTGATATTCTTAAATGCAAGGAGTAGTGGCGGGGATGAATACTCGCATATCTCCATACCCGGCAGATATAGACTCTATGAGGCAAGTTATTCGCTTATTAGTGACACCCGCGACCGCAATTACTTATATGTGGATGGAAAGCGAATAGCTTCTGCTTGGGAAGGTCTAACAACCGGTACGTATGACCCTGGAGATGTGCTAACACGGGGGAATCCGCACACCATAAAATTGTCAGTTGCAGGCAGAGGCGGTGTTGGATCTATTCTCATATACAAGGAGGGATAAATGTCATCGAAAATCCTCCCTTTTTTATTTATTATTGTTTTAGCAATTATTTCCATCCCCTCTGCAAATGCTTTAAATGTAACCATAGGAAACATCACAATAAATGGAACGGATACTTATTATGATGCAAACTTCTCAAGCGTAAGCATACCAACAAATATAGTCCCAATCACAGATCTTTTTATCTCCAACCATGACACAGGCTATCAAAAAGATTTATCATGCATAAGTATTTCAACAAATAAAGTTCCAATCACAAATCTCTTCATCTCCAACCAAGACACTGAATATCAAAAAGACTTATCGAGTGTAAGCATACCAACAAATAAAGTTCCAATCACAGATCTCTTCATCTCTAATCAAGATACAGATTATCACCAGGGTTTATCAAGCATAAGTATTCCTACAAATTCAATACCAATTCAAAATATTTTCATCAGCAATGCAGATGATATTTTCAAGGAAGATTTAGTTTCAAAGGAAGGAGCAAATCAACCACCAATTGCATCTTTCTCATACTCGCCAAAAAATCCAATTGCCAATCAAATAATCATTTTTGACGCTTCTAATTCCACAGACCCAGATGGAACAATCACAAATTACGAATGGGACTTTGGCGATGGAACGACAGGATTTGGAAAGGTAACTACGTATTCTTATGCTGAGAATGGAACTTACACCGTCAAATTAACTGTGACCGATGACAAAGAAGCTACAAATGCAACTTTAAAAGAGATTACAATAGGTACAATATGTGTAGAAGAAGAACACAATCCAAAAATATCGATTCCTGCTTGTGCTCCTTACTGGATAAAATCGTACATTGGTAACACATTTACC
>JAODGF010000063.1 GCA_025464645.1 Methanosarcinales archaeon | reverse complement strand
TGTTCAACCTTCTCAGTGAATCGCTTTGCATCAATCGCTGTAAGCTCCTTGATCTTCCACCCCCGGGGGTTTCTCGTGAATATCTGGAACGTATCACAACCTTTCTCTATTGCTCTGTCCACTGCCTTATCTATCGCCTTTGCAATCGAGACGTGAACGCCAACGCGAAGCATTATGTTATCTTTTCTCCTTCCTCTAAGAGGATTAATGGCGTTCAGATTAGATAAAAAGGTTGGGTAAGATGAAATTCCCTTGTGAGATAACAGTGTATGTGGGAAGTATTGCCATGCATACGAGCGGCACTCGCAGAAGAGCTGATTAAAAGAGGTTTATCCCAAAACTGCCTCGGTTCCAGCTTCTATTAATATCCCTGCTGTTTTCAGGTTCTCCTTTATCTCCATCATCCATGAGGTGTTCCTATCTTGGCCTTCTGCCGTTGCATCCGTCTCACCCAAAATCAACTCCTATTTTAAAATGTTTCTTCGCCAACAGATTCTCCAGCACACCCGGCAGCACCCACATGTTTCCGAGGGCTGGGTTGGCAATCATAACACAATAGGCATGTTGGAGAAGATACGGGGTCCTTATTTCCGTCTTATCGCTACCCTGCATAATAGTCACCTTTTGTGAGAAGGTTATTCGTTTATCCTTTCAAGCCGCATCCTGAACTCTTTTCTGTGCCGTTTCTCTTCATCCAATATATGCTTCAGGACGCCCACCACTTCTGCATCATTTATCGCATCAATCTGCTGCTTGTATCTCTCGATGCCTTCTGTTTCAAGCGCTATCTGCCTCTCTAATTGACTTTTCAGGTCATCTCCCCCGAAGTCAAGTTCTTTGTGTTCCATACGTGGCTTTCCGCCCCGTTTCACTATCAGGTCGGCAAGCCACCACATGTGCCTCATCTCGTCAATGGCTATATCCCCCGTGACTCTGCTCGGGTCGCACCGGTCCATTATAAAGGCGTTTCTTACATATATCAGCGTGGCTTCTATTTCACCGACAAAATCTTCGTTCAATAGCCTGATTATTTCTTCAACTTCCAGAATCTTTTCCATTGTAGGTAAAGTATAATTTCCTTCTATTTAAGACACAGATTTACACGGATTTATTTTAGTTTAACTGAATTGTTGATTTTCATCCCCCATCTGTGTTAATCTGTATCCATAATTTATTTTCTATTTTTTACCATGTAATATTAATGGTAAATAAAGAAAAAAGAAAAGAGAAAGATGAAGAGAGGAGAAATAATTGAAGAACCAGGATTAAGAAATAAAACGTCTGTATTTGAAGACCGTTACCATGCGGGTAATTTGCTGGCAGAAAAAATTAAGGATTATAAGGGAAAGGATGCTTTCATATTCGCTATACCAGCCGGTGGCGTTCCGTTAGCTGCTGTTCTCTCAAGGAGGCTAAATTTGCCTTTTGATGTTTTAGTTGTCAGGAAAATTCATATACCGTGGAATAGGGAAGCGGGGTTTGGCGCTATATCATGGGATGGAACAACCCTTTTTAACGAGTCCCTTTTAGATGGGCTTGGATTGAGGAGAGAAGAGATTGAGAGATGTATCTTTGAGGAAAAGGAAGAGATTGAGAAGAGATTAAAGATGTTTCGAGGAGATAAGCCTTTTCCTGATATCAAAGGCAAAACTGCAATAGTTGTGGACGATGGTATAGCATCTGGTTTTACTATGCTTGTAGCAATTTCATCGTTGAAAAAGAAGGAGCCAAAGAGGATTATCGTAGCAGTTCCAACTGCTTCAATGAGTGCTATCCAGATGATTAGAAATGAAGCGGACAGGATTTTTTGCTTGAATATCCGGGAAGGCAGAACATTTGCAGTGGCAGATGCATATAAGCTATGGTATGACATTGAAAATGAGGAAGTGGTAGAGATAATGAAGGAGGTGGGGTATTATGAACCCTAAGATTTCTATCCTTTGAAGCATAACCTTAATAATTTTCAACGGGCAGAGAATTACGCGTGCTCATCTTAGCGAGGTAGAGAAGTACTCTTTGACCGTAATCAGCGGCTTCCCTTGGGTAATAATGTTATACGTTCTCCAAAGGTAAGGACCTGGACAAGCCAACAGCTCCTCAAGACGTGGGTCGCTACTCAAGTAGCCGACATCCAGGATCTCTCGCCGTGCCTCGATTCGGTGCCTTTGCATAATCTCGCCGATGGGGATGTCGGCTCTCATCAGGTCGGCTTTGAAAGCGGGTTTTAGCCTCGATAGCGGGGTATATGACCTTGCATAGAGGAGTGGCGAACCATCCTGGTTTCTCACGATTGTGATGTCACGTTCGTTTACAGGCTCTCCAACGTCCACTGCAAGCAGGTCAGCTACTTCCGAAGGGCAAGGAACCACTGATTGCTTGAGTGTGCGAAGCGCAACTTCGCAGCGTGAGATTAGCTCCAGAAGATTCGTCATAGAACCGTCATGACCGAGCAATACGCTATGGATAGGAAGTAGCCCATGACTCCTGCTTAGCGACCAAATCTTCGCAGTCGTAGTATCTACGTGCCTATGCGCCCCAAAGGTTTTTCCTTGCATTTTCCTCCACGAGCTTTATCACTTCTCTTAGAGGCATTTTTAGCTCCGTCGCAACCCTTTTCGCATCCTCAAATTCCGCTGCTACGTTTAGCAAATAACCTCTCGCATCCATGCCTATTTTCACGCCTACTTCTCTTTCTACACCTTTTATGCTCACCTTCACCCTCCTCTGTTCTCTATTTGCAATGAACCGGTGTTTTACTTGCATAACACGAACACCTAACGAGCCGGTCTCTTCCATTATTCGATGTGCTATTCGAGAGGTGTCTTGAGGAGCCACGACTACTTTGATAATATGTCCACTTCTGCCTTTTTTCATCTGCGCTGGCACGATAGACACATCCTTCGCTCCTTCCGCCATGAGTACCTCTATCAGATTGCCCAGAACCTCGCCTGTAACATTGTCAACATTTGTTTCCAGCACTTCCACCTCATCTTTTACCAGGGATACCGATTCCACGATTTCTCCTACGCTTGCTCTTAACACATTAGGGGAAGGTAAGTCCCTGGTTCCTGCACCGTAGCCTATCTTTTCGATGCGCATCTGAGGTAAATAGGGTTCAGAACGCTGAACAAAATGAGCAAATATCGCGGCTCCTGTCGGCGTAAGCAGTTCAGATGCAGAAGCGAAAGGACCGCCTTGATATAACAAAGAAGTTTTTTTCAATATTTCTACTGTTGCAGGTGCTGGTACAGGCAAAAGCCCGTGCTCCGTGCTTACAAATCCACTGCCTACCGAAATGGGTGTACTTACAACAGTATCAGCATGAATGTCCAAAAAGGCAATACTGCTCCCTACGAGATCGCCTATTGTGTCCAGAGCGCCTAATTCATGAAATGTTAAGCTTTCCTTCGGTTCTCCATGCACTTTCGACTCGGCATTTGCTATTCTTTCAAATACGCTCAATGAGTTCTGTATCACCTCTTTGCTCAATCCACTGCCTTCTATTGTGCTTATTATATCTTTGTATGACCTCACACCTTTCTTTCTTCTATTATTCGTACTCACGAATTCTGCTTTTTTTGCTACTATCCCCCGTTTTTTCACCTCTTTTATTTCCAGCTCGAGATCAAAAGCAGAAATCGCATCTCTTATCCGCGATTCATCAGCACCTAAATCCAGTAAACTGCCGATGACCATGTCTCCAGAGGCGCCTGAGAACGGTTCAAACACTAATGCTTTCATGTTAATTAATTTCGTTTTAATTTAATATTATAGGATTCACCTCTCATCCGTTCAACTATCTCGCAAGCCTTGCATATTCTCGATGCCGATGGGGCGCCACACTGCTCACACCGCAAAAGTTCTCTCCCTGACTGCTGCGCAGTCGGCAAAAATTCTGATAGCCTTTCGTAACCACGCAACAAAGAATATTTTGTCCCAGGATGTTTCTTTTCAAACTCATTCAGCATTTTTTTCACCGTGAACCGGAAAGATAGCGCAGCGTACGGACAATGAATCGTACTTATCGCTATTCCTGCTACAAGCGCATACAGGGCAACTTCCTTTTCCGGGACTCCTCTCAGCGGTTTAATCCTCGGGACAAACTCATCCCTTCGCCCTCGTAACCTGCCTAACCGCTCTATATCTCCTCGTATATAATTGATTAAAATCGTCTGAACTTCGTCATCCAGATTATGAGCAGTTACAACCTTTGTGGCGCCTAATTCCTTCGCTCTTGTCTCTATTATCTTCCTTCTTAGAACACCACAAAAGGTACAAGGCGCCTGTTCAAAGCCTTCCGCTGCAATCTCATCCAGCGTGAATCCAAACTCGCGTTCAAAGGAAAAAGTACGAAGTTCTACTTCTAACTCCTTTGCTATCTTTTCCGCATTCTTTAACGTCACCGAACGAAATCCTTTTATCCCCTCATCCACCGCAATCGCAAAGAATTCCAGATCACTACGAGGCTGAAAAATCTTTTTTAGCATATATAAAAGAGCTGAACTGTCCTTTCCGCCGCTCAGTGCCACTGCAATCTTATCCCCGCGCTCTATTAGCCACTGTTTTCTTATCTCTTTTTTCGCCTTTCTCTCCACGTCCTCAACGAAATGGGCTTCGCACAGGTGCAGCCCGGAGTATTTCTGATGGATTATAGCAGGATTAGGGCATTTTCTTTTACTGCATTCGATTGCCATTGTTATGCTCTCGTTTTTATAGCGGGTGCGGAGATAGAAAGATAGATAATCGAAACATTTAAATTTAAAGCTACTATTAACTTTGAGTTACTTGTAGAAAAGGGAATGCAAAAGAGAATGAAGATTACAGCGATTAAATACTCTGCTACGATGCAACGGACATACGAATTGGAATCGCTTGAGGAGATACCGGCATTACAGGAGGACAATTTTGTGCTCTGGATAGACATTACCGAACCGACAATAGAAGAACTCTCGCCCCTTGGAAGCCTATTTGGATTCCACCCATTAGCAATCGAGGATAGTGTGCAGGCAGAAGAAAGACCCAAGATAGATGAGTACGATGAGTACCTATTCGTCATTGCAAAGACGGTAAATGCCGGAGAGGAAGGTATTTCAACCGGGCATTTAAGCATTTTTTTCAGCAAATATATGCTGATAACAATCCACAAGAAGCAACTAAAACGTATAGAAGAGCTAAAGGAAAGAATTCTAAAGAAGAAGCCGTTGATACTAAAGGGAAGGGGAGATTTTTTGCTTTACAGGATTTTGGATACTATTGTAGATAATTATGTCGCAGTTATAGAAGATTTTGAGGATAAGATGGATGAAATTGATGAAGAGGTCATCGAAAAACCCACTGGGCGAACCATAGAGAAGATTAGAATGCTTATACGGCAAATCAGACATGTTCACAGACTCGTCAGGGGGCAGCGGGATGTGGTGGAGAAGTTGGAAAGAAGTGATACGCCGCTCATTAAACCTGAAACCCGAATCTACTTCCGGGATATCTATGACCATACGATTTCTCTGTTGGATTCGATGGAGAATATACGGGGAAATGCAGAGGGGGCACTTGAGGTCTATCACTCGTCCTTAGCTAATAAAATGAACGAAATAATGAAGGTGCTGACAATTATCGCAACGATATTTATACCTCTTACATTCATTACTGGAATCTACGGCATGAATTTCCAGGGCGGTGGGACGGACAAGCCCTTAAACATGCCCGAGCTCTATTCGCCTTATGGGTATGTCTCTATCATGGTTGTAATGGTGGCTATATCAATATGTATGCTGATATACTTCAACAGAAAAGGATGGTTGTGAATAAAAATAAACACACCACTCTGGAAGGTTGGAGAGGAAAAAGCGAGGGGCATTGTGGAGGCATACTAACTAATGATGTTCATGACATCGTTAATTGAGTCCACGTATTCAACGTGAATTCCTATATTCCTCTCGATGTATTCTTTTGTATCTTCAATGACCGGTTTCTGTCTAATTATAGTTATGCCGCCGTACTGTTTTCTCACTTCTTCATACCGCACAAGCCGATTGTTCTCACGCGGCAGGATAAAAATATGTTTGTTATTTGCCTTTGCCGCCTCTGCCTTCTCTATAACGCCGCCAATCTCCCCGATATGCCCATCTGGACTGATTGTACCTGTCATGGTTACATCATCGGGAAGCGTGATGTTTTCCAGTGCCGCGATGATAAGTGTTGTCATCAGAGCACCAGCGCTGGGTCCATCAACTGCGGGGACTTCTGACAACGCTTCCACACTGAAGATAACGTCACTCCCCGTGAGGTCACATCCGGTATAATTCTCAGCAGCGACAACCGCAGTATTTGCTGCATCCTGGAAGATAACACCCATTAAAGGTTTTGTTTCCACAAGGACACGCCCGTACCCGGGTTTAATATCAACAGAAACCTGCATCATGGTTCCCTCTTCCACAATCTGGCGCGAGTAAAAGGGATAATTACCGTGGTATTCCACCCGCCGCATCACCGCTGGCGCATCAAGTTGCGCTCTACCCTCTTCTCCTTCAATGAAACTTCTGTTTATCTGGCTTTTAAGCTCTGCTATTTGCTCTCTGTACAAATCGAGCTGTGTCCTCGCTTGTTGTAGCGAGAGGTTGGTTAAATAAAGTTCTTTATTCAAGTTTGCATTCGCCTCTTCGAGCGCATTTATCTGCGTTTTAACCTCTGAAAGGTTTAATTGGCTCTGGTTAGAAATGAAGTAGATGTTCGCTATAACAGAAGCGACCATAAGAACGACTACAAGTGCGAAGATTTTCCTGCCCATTTCTTTCTCACTCTTTTTCTCTGTCTATGATAAGCATATATAAATATTTTGTATTTGTATAGGTTTGAGGTCTCATTCCGCATCGAATAATCCACCAGCACCAGCCTAACCATCGCTTCCGCAACGGGAGCTATTCTTGGGCATATACAGGGGTCATGTCTGCCCTTCTTTTATCCTATGGGTCAACGTATTCCTCAGG
>JAODGF010000062.1 GCA_025464645.1 Methanosarcinales archaeon | reverse complement strand
AGTTTTAGTGCCTGAAGCGGTTACAGAGGTGATAAAGGAGATAGACGGGTTAAGAAGGATAGAGAATTTGCGTAGAAGTGATACGGAGTAGCCTATGAAGAACCACCTTTAATACGCGACCACCTGCGGCAGTGCTCCCTTATTATATCCGACCTGCTTATTATTCCAATCAATTCTTTCTCGCCGCCTTCTTCACTTCCTTCTTTTACCACCGGCAATCGCCCCACATTGTAAGTATCCATTTTATGCAGGACGTCCTCCAAAAACTCCTCTGGATATGCTACTATCACATCCTTTGTGCACATCTGTCTTATCCTCTTATAATCTGCGCCTATCTCTCTTTGCTTTTCTAAATCCACTATGGTCGTTATTCCCAGCATCTTCCCATTTTTATCAACCACCGGGTAAGTTATGTGCCCGGTCCTCTCTGCAAAATATAGACCTTCTTTCACCGTCTTATCTGCTGGAATAACGAGCACGTCCTTCGTATATGCATCTTTCACTTTTATCCCCTCCAGTATATCTACCATAAATTCCCTACTATGGGCAGGAGACTCTTTCCTTACTTCATATTGCTCTGGATAAATCGTCCATCTCCCTACCAGCGAATATGCAGGGATTATAGCAAGCAAAGCAGGAACGAAGAGTGTATAAGAACCTGAGATCTCACAAACGATGAAGAGAGCAGTAAGTGGTGCATTAGCAGCAGCACCGAAGAAAGCCGCAGCACCGATAAGAGAAAATATCCACGGGTTTCCCACCGTTTCCGGGAAAAAAAAGCTGAGGATTTGTCCTATTGCACCCCCTAACGCCGCACCCATGGTTAAAGAGGGTATAAATGAGCCACCACTACCTCCTGACCCTAAGGTTAGAGCAGTCGCTATGATCTTCGCAACTGCGATGAATACTAAAACGCTCCACGTAAGCTCACCATAAAATGCTAATTGCATAAATCCATAACCACCACCAAATATTCCGCTGGCTATTCCTATCCCCCTTTCTACATCGTGTTGTGGATTAACGGTGAGATAACCGATGAGGAAAAGCATACCAATCATAAATCCGCCTATTCCTGGTTTGAGATAATCAGGAATCTTCAGTCTTCCAAAGAAGAAAGACCTTAAGACCCCCAGCAGTTTGGCGAATGCAATAACAAAAGGAACGCAGGCTATTCCGAGAGCCAGGAATAGAAGTAACGAAAAAGGTCTTAAAAGGGCTGTAATGTCATATTCTCCTATTTCATAAAGGTGTCCCAGTCCTAAGAAGGAACAGGAGACGATGTAAGCCGTGATAGAACAGATTATTGCAGGAACCAGTGCCTCAGTTTCCATATCTCGCTTGTATAAAGTTTCAATACCAAAGAAAGCACCACCAAGCGGCGATTTAAAAATTGCTGCAATTCCCGCTCCCGCAGTCGCCGATACTATCTTCCTCCTTTCTCGCTCCTCTAATTTAAAAAGTCTGCTGAAGACCGAACCTATCGTGGCACCCAGCATTGCACTCGGTCCTTCCCTTCCCGCACTCCCCCCGGAGCCAATTGTCAACACCGAGCTTATTCCGCGCACCAAGCCAGTCTTGCCTTTTATTACTCCCCTCTCATTGTGAAACCCATCTATGAAAACATCGGTCTCGTGCAGTTCAGGTTTTTCAACAGGAAAAAGTTTAAATTTTATTAATCCGCATAGCAAACCTCCTAACGTGGGAATGAGGGCTAATAGGACCAACAATAGTGGATTTGCGAAAGCATCTCCTAAGAGTGGTGTAAAAGCGAAGAAATGTGGTTCATTTTTCGGTGATGGTGAATAATAACCGCCGAGTAACCCTAAGGAGAGAGCAGAGAAGAAATTTAAAGCTAAAAAAAAGCATGTAATGGCAAGACCAACTAAAATACCTGCTATTGCATAATAGAACGTCTGTTTAGCCCATGTTCTCAAATATCTTATCTCTCCTGCCACTTCTCCCTTGAAGAATCTCCTTATTACATTATATTCGTCTCTTAATAAATATTAGGAGATAACTACTCTTCTTTGCTTCTCGTCAACCACGCCCAAACTTGACACACGAACGCCCACCAATCTTATCTTCTTTCCCGTTCCATCACAAAACTCCGTCATCAATTCCTTCGCTATTCTCTTGAGCATGTTTAAGTCAGAATGAAATGATTTGAGTGTCTTAGCCCTTGTGTGTACGGTGAAATCTTCAAACTTGACTTTTAGTGCAACTGTTTTGAAAACAAAGCCCTCTTTCTTTATCGCATTGTAAACCTCTTCTGCTAACTCATCCACGCAATTATTCAGTACTGATGCATCTTTCGTATCCTTGGCGAGGGTTCTTTCTCGGCTTAAAGACTTCCTCTCCCATTCCTCTTCCACTTCGCTTTCATCTATCCCGTTTGCAATTAGATGAAGCCTCGTGCCGTATCTACCGAATTTAGTTACGAGTTTTTGGACGTCATAACTCGCAAGTTGCCCTATTCGCTCGATACCCATCTTTTTTAGCATCTCATTAGTTTTGGGACCCACACCAGGGATTTTTTTCACTGGTAAAGGAGCCAAAAAATCACGTGCTCTTTCTTCTTCCACAACTGTCAGACCATCAGGTTTTACGAAATCCGATGCTATCTTTGCTATTGTTTTGTTTGGAGCGATGCCAATTGAACACGTTAATCCTTCCTTCTCCAGTATCTCCTTTTTTATACTCAGTGCGTACTCCCTCGCATCGGTCCAACCGTGCACTTTGGTGCTGACATCGAGAAAAGCCTCGTCAATGCTCACTTGTTCTATTTTATCAGCATACTTCCTCAAAATAGCCATTATTTCGCGTGACACACGTTTGTACAACGGCATATTCACCGGTAAGAATTTTGCATTCGGGCATAGCTTGTATGCCCTGGAGAGCGGCATTGCAGAATGAATACCGTATTCTCTTGCCTCGTATGAGCATGTGCTCACAACGCCTCTTATTTTCCTTTCGGGTTCTTCAGCAGCTTTTTCTTCTTCTGTCCCGATTCTTCCTCCCACGATTACCGGCAAGCCTTTCAGCTCTGGATTCTCTCTTACTTCCACGGCTGAAAAGAAACTGTCCATGTCCACATGAAGTATTACTTTCACTTTGGTTTATCACTCCCAATTAATATATATAAATCCCCAGAGAAAAAATAAAGAATGATTCGCACAGAAAATCTGACGAAGGTTTACCGCATGGGTGCTGTGGAGGTTCAAGCACTGCGAGATGTAAATTTAGAGATAAAAGACGGTGAGTTCATTGCTATTATAGGACCTTCGGGCTCGGGCAAGTCTACATTGCTCAATCTGATCGGCTGTTTGGATAAGCCAACAAGTGGTGCGGTCTTCATAGATGGTATAAACACGGGTAAGTTAAGCGAAAACGGGCTGGCAGAGATAAGAAGGGAGAAAATTGGGTTCATATTCCAGCAGTTTAATCTCATCCATACGTTAAATGCGTTAGAAAACGTTGCGCTTCCTATGTTCTTCGCTGGTGTGAGACACGAGATACGAATGGAGAGAGCAGAAGAATTGCTTGCAAAGGTCGGGCTTGGAGACCGCATACACCACAAACCTTCAGAGATGAGCGGTGGAGAACAGCAGCGGGTGGCTATTGCACGTGCGCTTTCAAACGACCCTGAAATTATTATTGGTGACGAGCCGACTGGAAATATTGATACGGAAGCAGGAAATGCAATAATGGACATTTTAGAAGGTCTGAATCACGAGGGAAGGACGATAATCGTGGTGACGCACGATGCGGAGATTGCGGCACGAGCTCGTGTAACAAAAAGGATGCGAGACGGGAGCGTGCTCTAATGATAGCACCTCATAAAATCACAAAAATGAGAGATAAATTCCTTCTTGCGTATCGGGGCATAAGGGAGAGAAGGGCTCGTTCAATACTCACCGTGCTGGGTATTGCAGTGGGTATAGCTGCCATTGTGGCATTGATGAGCGTCGGCTATGGTATGGAAGAGGCGATAACAGGAGAATTGACGGATTATGCTGATGTCATCTCGGTGTTTCCAGCCAAAATAACCGCTGGGAGCTATGTGGAACTGGGGAGTTTTACAGATAGAGACGTAAAGGACGTAGAGCGGATAGCAGGTATAAAGGAGATCTCGACAATGACGTTCGACTCCGCCAATGTAGAGTACAGAAATGAAAACATACCCATTTTCATCATCGGTGGGGATACCGAAAAGCTGGAGAGCGTCTATGTGGAGCCGGTAGGGCTCAAAGAAGGGCGATGGCTCCGTGAGAATGATTATAAAGCGTGCGTCATCGGGAACAGGGTAGCCAATGATTACTTCGATGAAGTCATACACGTGAACGATAAACTGGAAATAAATGGTGAGAAATTCACTGTGTTGGGGGTATTTAAAAAGGGAGGCATGCTGTATGCTAATGACGTGGACCCTCATATCTTCCTCACGTTGCGCGCTACAAAGGATGTCCTGCAAACCGATGAGATAAGCTACATCATGGTGCGGGTCTATGACATAGATGAAGCGGAAGAGATAGCAGAGGAGATCAAAGAAGCGATAAATGATAACCATGGGCTCGATGATTTCGCCAATGCAATGACGATGGGCAGCATTCTGGAGCAGTTAGGAAACGTTTTTAATATTATTCGTGGCGTCCTGGTTGGAATAGCAGCAATTGCTCTTATTGTCGCATCTGTTGGTATCATGAACACAATGTTAATGGCAGTGATGGAGCGAACGCATGAGATAGGGGTGATGAAAGCGATAGGAGCAAAGAGCAGTGACGTTCTCTCCTTATTTCTTATAGAATCGAGTATGGTGAGTCTGTTGGGTGGTGTGGTTGGCTGTGTACTGGGCGCAGTAGCTGCGAAAGTCATCAGTCTCGGTGCAAGCACGGCATTGGGGATTGAATTTGGCACGGTTATAAAACCCGAGGTGTTAGTTGGTGGAATGGCAGTTGCGATGATTGTGGGCGTTCTATCAGGGTTCTATCCAGCCCGTAAGGCGTCGAATATGAGTCCTGTGGAAGCTGTGAGGTATGAGTAATATCAGACAGGGGTGATGAGCGATGAAGGATGCATTTCTATTAGTAAACCGGAATATAAAGGAGCGAAAAGCTCGTTCTGCACTCACGATATTGGGTATTACGGTGGGCATAGGCGCCGTAATTGCATTAATGTCCGTTGGCTACGGGATGCAGGAGTCAATAACCGGACAGCTAACAGAGATGGCTGACCTGATAATGGTAATGCCCGGGAGAATGGATTTTGAAACAGCCTATATGGAGCTTGGTAGCTTTGATGAGCGGGATTTAAAAGATGTAGAAAGGATAAAGGGTGTGAAAGAAGCAGCGGCAATGATGGCAGAGATGTTTGAGACAGAATATAAAGGTGAGAAGTTCATGGTGGAAATCGTTGGTGTTGACCCAGGCGATATAGGTGCGCTGTTCGGAAAGGTGGTGAAGCCAGAAGAAGGCAGATATGTCAGAGAGAATGACCACAAAACATGCACAATTGGGTATAGCATCGCCAAGGATTACTTTGACGATGAAATCGGAGTTAACGATAGGATAACAATAAATGGCAGCAAATTCAGGGTTGTAGGGGTGTTGAAAAAGCAAGGAGGATTCAGGTCCGAGGTTGATTCTCAGATATACGTAACGAAACGAGATTCGGTGACTATTCTTGATAACGAGGATATTTCAGAGATCTTCGTGCGTGTACGAGATATAGGTAAGGCGGAGGAGATCGCGGACGAAATAGAGGAGCGAATAAATGACAATCACAAGGTAGATGATTTTGCGTCTGCAATGACAATGGGAAGCAGCATAAAGCGATTAGAATCCGTTTTTGGCATTCTGCAAGTGGTTTTAATCGCAATCGCGTCCATTTCGCTTATCGTTGCTGCTATGGGTATAATGAATACGATGCTGATGTCCGTGATGGAGCGAACGCATGAGATAGGGGTGATGAAAGCGATCGGAGCGAAGAACCGGAATATCCTCTTCCTCTTCCTACTCGAAGCGGGCATGGTGAGTCTGGTAGGTGGTGTATTTGGGTGTATAGTGGGCATCATTGCTGCAAAAGCCATTAGTTTCGGAATAGTCACGAAATTTGGGGTGGAAATCACCGCGATTGTGAAGCCAGAAGTTTTGCTCGGTGCGGTGGTGGTTGCAATGCTCGTAGGTGTCCTGTCAGGGCTGTATCCCGCGAGGAAAGCATCAAAGATGAGTCCTGTGGAAGCAGTGAGGTAATTGGTCAACATCCGGGAGAGATAAGTCTAAACAAATTCTAACTAACTAATATCAATATCAGGAAATATGAAATGATGAAATCGGCTTTCGTAGTTGCGGGAACGCAGAGTGGAGTGGGAAAAACAACGGTATCTATCGGGCTTATCTCAGCTTTACGCCACCGAGGGTACGACGTCCAGCCGTTCAAAGCGGGTCCTGATTTCATAGACACGAGCTTGCACACACTCGCCGCGGGAAAACCTTCGAGGAATCTCGATACATTCATGCTGTCCCGTTCTGCGGTTATTCATTCATTCAGGAAGAACGCATCGGAAGTGAGCATTATTGAAGGAGTTATGGGACTCTTTGACGGCGCTTCAGCAGTCGCAGGTGGAGAAGGAAGCACAGCACATCTTGCAAAACTGCTGGATATCCCGGTCGTGCTTGTCGTTGACGCATCCAAGCTTGCAGGCAGCGTTGCCGCTCTGGTTCACGGATACAAGACCTTTGACCCTTCTCTCAAGTTCGCAGGCGTCATTCTGAATGGTGTAGCAGGCGAAAGGCACGGGGCGCTGCTCGAAAACTCTTTAAAAGGAGTTGGAGTAAAGGTATTTGGGGCTATTCCCGCAGATAAATCGGTTAAAATACCTGAGCGGCACTTAGGACTGTACATGTCTCATGAGGTTGACCGCACTCTCTTGAATGACTTCTCAAAGCTTATAGAGGGGAATATAGACATTGATACTTTGCTTGAAGCGACAAAGATTGAGATTCAAAGTGCAGAGCAGGAAGCCCGACTACGGACTGTTGATGGCGTCAGAGTTGGAGTGGCGATGGACGAAGCGTTCTGTTTCTATTATCCTGAGAACCTGGAAATCATGCGTGATTTGGGTGCTGAAATTACCACTTTCTCTCCAATTCGTGATTCTTTACCTGACGCTGATGCATTCTACATGGGTGGCGGCTACCCGGAGATTTATGCACCGCAATTGGAGGAGAACGCATCGCTAAGAGAAGCGTTTGCGGTTGCAATTCGGCATGGCTCTCCGCTATATGCAGAATGTGGCGGCTTGCTTTACTGTCTTGAGCAGCTCGAAGGTAGGGAGATGCTGGGCTTATTCAAGGGTTCGGGAAAGCTTACAAGGAGGCTTCAAGCGGTGGGGTATGTCGATGCGGTCTCGATAAGAGACTGTCTTCTATTCCGAAAAGGTACGAGATTCCGCGGTCACGAGTTTCATTACTCAACGGTAAGTGTGAATGCCAACACAACTGTGGATTTCGCCTACAAACTTCTTAAAGGCAAGGGAATAGAGGGTAAGAAGGACGGAATACGGAAAGATAACGTTCTCGCATCTTACACGCATCTTCACGCTTTAGGAAATGAAAAAGCTTTCCTACGCTTCCTGGAGGGTGTGAGGCGATGAATGCGGATTGGAAAAAGTAAAAACAATGAATAGAAGACAGCTTAAAGAGATAGTCGTTCAGCAAAGAGAAGAGCTAAAAGAGAAGGACAGAGGAATAGAGCGAGAAAGTCTGGGGGAGATAAGGAAATATCTGAAGATTCCACACGTAGTGATAATCAGCGGTGTGAGACGCTCCGGGAAATCAACCCTATTAACGCAGATAATATCACAGTGGTTCGATGATAAGTTTTATTATCTGAACTTTGAGGATGAGCGGTTGATCTCATTTTCGGCGGAAGAAGATTTTGACAGGCTTTACCAGGTATTCCTGGAGCTTTATGGAGAGCAAAGAACCTTTTTTCTGGATGAAATTCAGAATGTTCAAGGCTGGGAGCGGTTCGTGCGAAGGATGTATGAACGCGGGTTTAAATTCTTCATCACCGGGTCGAATGCAAGACTGTTAAGCAGAGAACTTGCAACACACCTAACCGGGAGGCACCTGATGAAAGAGATTTATCCATTCTCATTCCGGGAATTTTTAAGGTTCAAAAAAATCGGATTAAAAGAGAATTTTGAATATATTACAGAGGAGCGGGTAAAAGTCATGAAAAATCTCGCACAATATATTGAAGATGGTGGTTTTCCAGAGTATTTGAAATATGGGGAGAAGGATATACTTCGCAGGCTATTCAGTGATGTGATCTTTAGAGATATACTCGTGAGATATGGCGTCCGCGAGACAAAGACGTTTCAAGAGATTGCCAACTACCTCCTCGCGAATGTCTCAAACACCATCAGCTACAACAGATTAAAGAATATCTTCAAGCTGGGGAGCGTGAATACCGTAAAGAATTATACTGAATATCTGGAGAACAGCTTTTTAATCTTCTTCGTCAACCAATTCTCATATTCCGGCGGTAAACAGTTAATATCGCCAAAGAAGGTTTACTGCATAGACCCCGGCTTGAGAAATGCGGTCTCTTTTAAATTCTCGGCGGACATCGGTAGAGCGATAGAAAATCTTGTATTCATAGAATTGAAGCGCCGTTCTTCAAACTCAACAGAGATATATTATTGGAAGAATAAGGGAGAGGTAGATTTTGTGATACAGGAGGGTTTACGTGTTAAGGAATTGATTCAGGTTTGCTATTCCATAGACGAAAAGACAGAGGAGCGAGAGATAAGAAGCCTGATAAAGGCGATGGATGAGTTCCAGTTGAAAGAGGGGCTGGTAATAACTGAAGACCTTGATAAGGAAGTGGTAGTAGATAACAAAAAGATAGTGTACAAACCCTTATGGCTGTGGCTGTTAGAATCCACCGAATATTGAGCAATTACAGATGGTTGAACTCCTACCTCCTCTTGAACCTCTTCTCTATTTCATTCTTGGTTAACCTGATCATCGTTGGTCTTCCGTGCGGACACGTGTAGGGTACCTTTGCGTTCCTCAACCCATCCACTATCTCTCGCATACCTTCATAAGACAACTTCTCTCCTGCCTTTATACTCGCTTTGCAAGCCGCAGTGGCGAACAAAATCCTTATCCTATCCTCCCTTTTTCCGCTCTCCTCCACTAAATCCTCTATTACCCCCATAATCTCCTCTTCTCCTATCAGACGATAGAAAACCACGGGGATTGCTCGTATAATATAACCGTCCTCGCCAAACGGCTCTATATCAAACCCCATGGATCTAATTGCCTCTTCATTCTCACGGAGCAAATAGAGCTGATGCGGACTGAGTTCAGGCACGTAAGGTCTTAAAAGAGCCTGCTTGTCTATTCGCTGCCCGTATTTCTCGATCAATCTCTCATAGTTTATTCGTTCCGCGGCGGCATGCTGGTCTATCATAATCACATCTTCCGCTTCACTCTGTGCTATGAGATAACTATCGAGCACCTGATACAGAGGGGCAGCCCGTATGTCCAAACTGCCACCTTCCTCCCTCTCGCCAGTCTCTGTAATATCTGCTTGAAAAGAAGTTTGCACGGCTTTTATCGCTGCTTTTCTCTCGACACTTGGTGCACCGAAGAAATCAATACTCCCGGCTTTAGGTACAACTTTCTCCTCGACCTCGGGAATCAAATCCGCATGTCGTAACGTTGTGGAAACGGAATCTGCTATGGCGTGAAAAACCTCATTCCGGTGGTAAAAACTTATCTCGTGCTTCTTTGGATGTATATTCACATTTATTTCGCTTGGCTCGATGGAGAGAGAAAGAACCGCGAAAGGATAAGCATGCTTTGGTAACAAAGACATATAGCCTCTCTTTATTGCCTTGTCCATGACCTCGCTCCTTATAAACCGCCTGTTCACATACGTGAATAGATGTTTTTTTGTGCCGTAAGCCAAAGCAGGCTTCGAGATATAGCCGCTAAGTTGGAGGTCAATGAGCGTAGAAGAAGCAGAGGGATCCGGCTCTTTTAGCTCGATGAGCTCTTTTGCAATGCCGCTCCCATATGCACTAACGATAGCATCCAACATTTTCCCATTGCCTAACGTGCTTATGATGGGCTTTTCCTTTTCGTCATGAAAGAGTTCAAATTTTATCTCCGGATAGATTACGGCATAATTTATCACCATCTCCACTATATGCCTCAGTTCAGTGGATTGCGATTTTATGGTGCCGATTCTTGCAGGGAGGTTGTAAAACAGGTTTTTGACTTCTATGGTGGTGCCATTTACTCTGGTTATCCTCCTTCGTTCTTTTATCACTCCACCCTCTACTCTCTGATAAGTCCCGAAATCTTCGCTTCTGTGTCTTGTGCTAAGTTCTATCCTTGACACCGCTGCTATGCTTGGTAACGCCTCGCCGCGAAATCCAAGCGTTTGTAAAGACGTCAGGTCTTCAATGCTTCTTATTTTGCTCGTTGCATGCTTCGCAAATGCTATTTCTACATCCTCTTCGCTTATACCACACCCATCATCTGTTATCTTGATATAATCCATTCCTCCGTTGCCTACTTCCACAACCACGTGCCTACTCCCTGCGTCTATCGAATTCTCTATCAACTCCTTAACCACTGATGCTGGTCTGTCTACAACCTCACCAGCGGCGATTTTACCTATCGTCTGCTCCTCTAAAACAAATATACTCCTCATACACTTTTTCTTTTTTACAAAAAGGAAACCTGTGCTAAAAGAAAAACTAAGAGTATTTTTAGTCAAGGTTTTTACCGAAGGTAAAAAAGTTGTTGGTACTAAAAATATAAGTTTCTTTGATCAAACTTTCTTAGGGGAAAGAAAGTTTGTGTCGAGAATAAAAACCATCTGGGAATTAACGAGATTGGAGCATGGGTTGATGTATGGATGTGGGGTAATAATAGGGATAGTCATAGCAGGCGGGAGTTCTTACGAACCCGCGATTTTGGGATTCTTAACAGCTTTTTTTATTCAAGCAGGCACATTTGCGCTGAACGATTATTATGACCTGGAATCGGACGTTGCTAACCGGAGGATGGATAGACCTCTGGTGAGAGGGGATATAAGAAAAGAAGAGGCGTTGCTGATTGCGTGCATTGCCACTACCATCGGCGTTATATTTGCCATTTTCCTTTCCACAATCCTGAAAAATCCTATATTCTTCCTCATAGCACTTGCATTGGCTGCCCTGGGTGTTCTTTACGATATAAAAATAAAGGAATTCCTCGCAGTGAGTAACTTTTATATCGCAGGTACGATGGCGATACCGTTTATCTACGGTGGATTAATCACAGAGCCAGATAGAATAGAAGTGATGCTACTTATACTTATTCTTTCTTCCATTGCGTTCTTTGCTGGTCTCGGAAGAGAGGTGATGAAGGACATAGCGGATGTAAAAGGGGATGAGATAAGAAACGTAAGGAGTATCGCAAGGGTGTACGGAATGGAGAAAGCCAAGCGCATTACAATTTTTTCCTATTCCTTCGCAGCTATACTGAGTGTGGTTCCTTTTTTCCTGGTGAATACCCCTTATTTCTTTAATCCTGCATATATCCTCCTTGTTATGGCTGCCGATGCGTTGTTTCTGCATACGTGTTTCCGACTCAAACCTTTTATAAAAAGGTTTGCTTTTGATATAAACTACAACTATATGAGGAAAGAGACGTTAATAGCAATTGTTATTGGGTTAATTGCATTTGTTAGTGGTGCTTTGGTTTAAACGCCATAAGTTCATAAAATAATATCAAAAATGAGAGTAGCGATAGGCGGCACCTTTGACCCACTGCACGACGGGCATAAGAAGTTATTGAAAAAAGTGTACGAGCTGAGTGAAGGCGACGAAATCGTCATAGGTGTGACATCTGATAGGATGGCACGAGCCAATAAGAACAGAGAAGTTCTTCCTTATCACGCGAGGGCTGCGAACCTCTCTCAATACATGTATGAGGAATATGGTGTAAAGATCAGAACGGTAGAATTAAACGACAGATACGGCATCACTCTGGATGAGGATTTTGATTGCATCGTCATATCCCCGGAGACGTATGAAGTGGCGTTGGAGATAAACAGGCTCAGAAAAGAGCGAGGAAAGAAACCCATGAAGATAGTAAAAGTAGAACATGCAAAAGCAGCCGATGGCAAGACAATCTCGTCAACAAGGATAAAAGCAGGTGAGATAGATGAACATGGCTCTTTACTCAAACTTTTAAGAAAAGTTTGATCAAAACATAGTTTTTTCTTTGGTCAAGATCGTGAGCTTCTTCTCAAACCTCGTCAGATTCTCACAGCCGTTCTTCAGTACGAGCACCATATCCTCCAATCTGACGCCTCCTACTTCGGGGTCGTACAATCCTGGCTCTATTGTAATCACATTTCCTCTTCGTAGTTGGTCGTCATTGTCACCAACTTTTGGGTTCTCATGTAAATCCAGTCCTACGCCATGACCGGTAGAATGAATGAATCCTGTTTTGCTCTTTTTTCTTATCGTTCCGTATCCTGCATCCTCGAATACATCACATACGCGATTATGCACTTCTTTGCATGTTATTCCCTCTTTTATAAGAGCAAAAGCGGCATTTTGAGCCTGCTTTACTGCTTCATACATCTCTTGTATTTTCTTCTCTGGCTCCCCTTTAACGACGGTTCTTGTCATATCTGCGTAATATCTTTCGCTCTTCAGTCGCGGGAAGATGTCAATGATGATGGGCTCATTCACGAGAATAGTACCAGTGCCCGTAAAATGAGGGTCAGCCGCTCTTTTCCCGCACGCTACTATCGGCTCTCCGCCATCGCAAGCACATCCAGAATCAATCAAAGCGTGTTCTATGTATGCCTTTACTCTTTCTGAGGTTAAGGTTTCCTCGTTCTCCATAAGAAAATCGCCCTTCACGACGGATTTTTTTATAACTGCTATGGCAGTTTCCATTGCGTGCTCACACGCTCTTTGCGCCTTCCGCAGATAACCTATTTCTTGTTCTTCCTTTACCTCACGCTCTTTTGTTATCGAGAGTTCCTCCACGGGAACCACTTCTATCCCTCTCTTCCTCAGTTCTTCGGCGGTGTATAAAGGAAAATACCGTGGCACTTCTATTGCAGTTATACTTTCTTCCTGGAAGACTTTTGCAATGAGTTCTTCCATTTTAAGGTCATAGCCGTAATCGAGCGTAGAGCGAACTTCTTTTACGCTCGATTCTTTCCTCGCTCTTTCATACTCCATCTGCGACACAATGAGAATGTCTTTTCCTTCGCGGGGAAAGCGAAGATAGATAAAAGGGTCTGCGGCAAGGAAATGAGTGGCGTAATACATGTCCGCATTATGCATGCTTTCGCTGACCATTAGGAGGGGTTTTGTGTATTCCATATAGAATTTCACCACTTGAAATAAATAATAGAAACCATAATGAAAAGTAGGTAGAAAACCAATAAATTTCGCCATAAAAGGGTACTATTCTTCCGCGATGTTGCACAGCTCCAATTTGCAAACAGCTCCCTCTGCGCGTACCTTCATACAGATTCGACAGATTCTCACGACGAGGTCTTCCACGGAACCATGCACGAGGTCGTCAGCGAGTTTTTTTATCTCCTCTTTTGCATCCTCCTGAAAATTGAGCTTTGAACCTCTTTTCTTTGATGTGTATTGCGATACCGCAGCCTGCGTAATCCCGAGCATCTTAGAGATTTCATTCTGGGATAACCCTCTTTTAATCAGCTCTTCTGCGAGTGCCGCTCGTATGCACGGCAATACTTCCCATACTATTATCTCACAGGGGAATTTCATCTCACCCAACCTTTTTATATAACAATTGTTATTGTTAATAAATAAGTAGGTGATAAATAAAATGTTGGAAGAGGTAAAAAGGGTAATAGAAAAAGAGATTACTACGA
>JAODGF010000061.1 GCA_025464645.1 Methanosarcinales archaeon | reverse complement strand
CCTCGCCGTTCACGGCGGGGAGTATGTCAGGCGCTCTTTTGCAAGCGTAATTATCCATTGCATGTAGTTTTTGACTTATCGCAAAACATAAAAAACGTTAAAAGCGATATAAAATGAGAAAGATGAGATTTGATGTTGAATGCGTTAAAGAGTGTTTAAAAAAGAAAGGTAAAGTGTTTACTGTTCGCAGCTATTGCTTAGATAATGATAATGTTTTTGTAGATGGAGTTGGCTGGTGTAGGAGGATTAGAGGTTTTGAAGTAACGAAAAAAGAAGATATTAGGAAGTTTGTAAAATTAAGTGGATTTAACTCCGTTGATGAGTGGTGGGATAAGATTCTTGAGTTTACTAGCAATAAAAGGAAGTGGATTTATCTGGTTAAGAAAAACAATCCTAGTAGATAAATAAATAGGAGGTGATGTGGAAAAAATGACTAAAGTTATATACATCGATGGTGGATGCTCCGGCAACCCTGGTCCCATGCGCATTGCCGTTTACTCAGACAACTTCAGAGTCATTAAGGAACTGGGCGAAGGTACAAATAATCGCGCTGAATACCTTGCGTTAATCTATGCTCTCACATACACCAAGCATATCAATGAAGATGCTATTATCTACTCAGATTCACAGTTACTTGTCAATCAGATGGGCGGTAATTTCAAAGTTAAATCTCCTTCTGTTAAACCTGTATATCAACGAGCCCAAAAAATACTATCAGAGATACCACAGAAAGTAGAGATACAGTGGATTCCACGTGATAAGAATCTTGCAGGTAAGATGCTGGAGTGATTTTTTCTCTCCTCTTCAAAAAACAATCCTAGTGAATAAATAGGAGGTGATGTGGAAAAAATGTCAAACATCAAAACAACTATACGCCTTGCAGAGGTAATCTTCGAGAACGAATGTGCCATAGACATCCTGTTCAGAGAAGACCAATATGGCATTCAGATATCAGCACCTGACGGCAGAATAATACAACGTGCATTCTTCGATATTTAATCTCAAAAAACTCTACAAGTGGTTCAAATGATTGTCAAAGTACCTGAAGTCACCCACAGCGAACACATGTACCACGTTGCGCCAATATCAAACCTCAACTCGATTATGAAGCAAGGCTTACTCCCCGCAAAAATTACCGGTATAAAAACATCCAGCGACAACGGTACTGAAGACTTCGTTTACCTCTTTGATAACTTTTCTGTCGCTAGTTTGTATCGAAAATTCATTGAAGACGCATTGAGTATAAAAGCGGTAATTCTCAAAGTAAACACTGACGGCTTGAAACTTGAAGAAGATCCGAGTTCCTGCGGATTCCGATACAAAGGGATTATCAGACCTACTCGAATTCAAAAATAACATTTATTGGTAACTGACCGATTTTTGATTTCTTTTTTCCTATCCCACGTGCTGCCACACGCTCACGCTTACGGAGAGCTTGCCTATTGCCCACGATTATGAAAAGCTCGCCTACTGCCCACGCTCACGGAGAGCTTTTAGGAGAAGATTGAATTAGCTTTCCGGTTCAGTTGATAACGCTCGTGAGAGCCTTTGAAGAAAAAAAAACGTTCCAATTGAGTCAATAACCCTCGCTTTGGTACTAGTCCAAAGCGAGGGTGCGACACCCAGCGGGCGACCGTTAGACAATTGGTCGCCCGTAAGCGATTCGCGTTCGCTTCGGGTCGGTCGGGATGACCCCGCTGGCTCAGCTCCATTGTTTTTCTATAAATGCAAGCTTTTCATCTTCTGAAAGTACTCTTCTCTTTTACAGTTCAACCACAGCGGCACTCTTCCCTTTGTCGCTCGCTTTAGCGTATCCCGATAAAACTCCATCCCTATCTCCGCCTGCTCCCTCTTTATTACCAGATACTCCTTCATCTCTTTCAATAGTCTATACGTCTCCCGGGATCCCAATACCCATTGATATGCCCTCCTCCAATTACCTTCCGGTTCCCTTAATATATGGCAACTGCCACCAAAGTTCTCTACTAACCAATCCACCAACTTCTTATCCGTATTCCCCACTATCATCCTCAGCGAATACAAATGATTTCTCCTTCCTGTTCTTGGTTTTTGCTTTGTTATCGCGATCGTCCCCTCGCCATCTATTATTCCAGCCAAATACGCTATCTTCTCCCTCTCCATTCTAACCAATTACATATTTATCTTTATATATTAAATATTTTATTTGGCGCGGCGCTAAATTGACTTCTCTCCATTCTAACCATTAGTGTCGCGCCACCATCCCACCAAAATATGTCATATAAGCCGGAATATATGACATCCAACAGAGCTTTTTCCTTGCTTTATTGCCCCCGTTCTCCTCCCTAATCAGCGCTATTTTCCATGCAAAAATATGTCATATAATCCTAAAGACGGGAGAAAATCGTGGAATGCGTAAGCTTCGTGCGGGCTTAGTCCCGCTTTTTATTATTTTTTTTCTTTTTTTAATCCACCCTGACCCCCGCAGAAACAGAGTTTCTGCAAGCCAACCACCCTGTACACTGCACCTCACGGTGCAGAATATAACCCTACGAATGACTTTTCCGCTTTAATAGCATATATAAGACTGCGAGGCTCCGCCTCGCACAGCGGAAAAGAATATAAATACCGTAGAATTTGTGGATTTGTGGTTTTGTGGTTTTATGGTTTT
>JAODGF010000060.1 GCA_025464645.1 Methanosarcinales archaeon | reverse complement strand
CATCCATGAAAAACCCCGTGAATCTAAGCTAAGCAGGGGATGTCATCGGTATACAACGTACATAGAGCCTTTATTTTCCTATTTCCTTATGCAGTTACACCTCCTACGGGCACTTTACTCATTTTCGCCCATTTATTACTTTCGTGTTCTAACCTTTTAAGCTTTCTGGTTTTAAACGCATCGCTGCTAAATCGGTAAGCCTCCTTCCGGTTGAGCATGTGATACATCGCTACTGCTATTTCCCTCGCTACTGCTACTATTGCCTTTCCATCCCCGCGTCTTTCCTTTATTCGATAATACTTTGCTCTGAAATGGTCGTCCCATCGAACAGCAGTCCGCGCTGCCTGAACCAGTGCCCACCGTACTCTCGGTGAACCTTCTTTTGTTATTCTGCCGTTGTAACCAGTTTCCCCACTCTGGTGAACCCTTGGTGCCATGCCCAACCAGCTGATCAGCTTGTTTGCACTTGAGAACCTGCTGTAATCCCCTATCTCACTCGTGAAGAGTAGCGCTGTGTAGTAATCCACTCCAGGGATACCCATTAGCAATTTCACATCCTCACTTTCTACCGATTCATTTGCTATCCTCGCTTCTACTTCTTCTATCAATCCCTTCAATGACTCAATATGACGTAGTTCTGCATCTAAGATAAACTGATCCACTTCCGAAAGCTTGCTTATCATGCTCCTCAACCACTTCATCCCCTTTTTTCCGAACATGTCTGTTCCTTTGAATTCTAATTCGTACCTGTCCAGGATAGCTTGTATTCGGTTCTTTACTCTTGTCATGTCCCTTGCGAGATTGATCCTGTGTCTTATCAGATACCTCAATTCCCTTATCGGCTCCGGCGGGACATAACAGGGAGCAATCAAGTTTGCTCTCAGCAGGTCCGCCAGTGTACGGGCATCTACCTTATCGTTCTTCAGCCTCGCTTCTGCTATCGCCTTTGTCTTCTTTGGATTAGCTAATACCACGTCCACTCCCGCTTCTTCAAGGCTCAGATATAGCCTTAACCACATGTTTCCTGTGCTCTCCATCACTGCCTTCGCTGCTCTTCCTTCAATAACTTCCAGCAGCTCCTCCGTTCCATAGCTCTTATTTGGGAACTTTAGCTCTTTCTTAATGTTCCCATCCCGATCCTTTATGCACCCATGGCACATCTTTTTATCTACGTCTATCCCTATGTATAACATGGTGGGCACCTCCTGTGCATTGGCTCTATGCGGCAAGCATCCATCCGCTCTCAAAGGAGCATTTTGATAGCCGCTTGGTCCTGCCCAGTCAAATACTCGACCTCTTTCGGGTCATGTTTAGCACGGGCTAGCCGATGCACATCCACCTCTTATATAGCTATAAACTCAAAAAGGTTTTTCATATCGTCAAATACGCCCAAGTCCATAGCACAGTCAGCTATTAAGTCCCGGTATCCAACCCTTTGCACCCTTCCTTTCGCAATAATTGTTGCCCTTTTAAAGTTCATTTATGTCGTCATCAACTTTTTGTTATAGTTCTCTTTATATGAAAAGACATATTAAACTTTGATAGCAAGGTGTGACAGTAACAGATGAAAGAAGAAAGGCATGACGTTGTCGTAGTAGGTGCAGGACCTGCTGGCAGTATAACAGCGAAAACCGCTGCTGAACATGGGTTAGATGTCCTCTTGATAGAAAAAAATCAGGAGATTGGCGTGCCTGTGAAATGCGCAGAAGGAGTGAGTAAAGAAATAGAGAAGTTCGTTCCACTCAATAACAAATGGATATGCGCGGAAGTGAAAGGAGCAAATATATACGGTCCCGATGGTACGAAGGTGGTTATGGCGGCGGAGAAGATGGATGAAGTAGGATATGTGCTCGAAAGGAGAATATTTGATAAGGCACTTGCAAGCGAAGCTGCACGTGCAGGTGCAGAGGTAAGAGTAAAAACAGAGGCTTATGCCCTCATTGAAAACAACGGGTATGTGAATGGCGTTTATGTTCGTTCCATAGGGGGTGATACTCGTATTTATGCAAACGTCGTGGTTGGTGCAGACGGCGTAGAATCGAAGGTGGGTAGATGGGCAGGTATCAACACGAGGCTAAGACCTTCTAATATATCTGTATGCGCAGAGTTCCTTATGTGTGATATAGAACTGAATAAGGATTATTCAGAATTTTTCCTGGGCAGTGAAGTGGCACCAAAAGGCTATGCATGGGTATTTCCAAAAGGAGACGATTGCGCAAATGTAGGTCTTGGGATAGGAGGGGATGTTTCGGGTGAAAAACACCGTGCAATTGATTATCTGAAGGCATTTGTGCGTAACAGGTTTCCTGAGGGAAAGACAGTGGCTGAGATGTACGGCGTTGTGCCGCTGAGCGGACCGCTGAACGAAACCGTAGCGAATGGACTTATTTTAGTAGGTGATGCAGCGAGACAAGTCAATCCGTTGACAGGGGGCGGTATTACATACGCAATGCAAGCGGGAAAAATTGCGGGTGACGTAATAGCAGATGCATCACAGGAAAACAACTTTTCAAAGCAGAGATTGATGGAATACGAAAGCAAATGGAGAAGCACGTTTGGAAAACGGTTAGATACAGGCTTAAAAGCAAAAGAATTCTTCTTCAATCTATCTGACGCAGACCTCAATACGCTCGCTCATTCTTTAGAGGGGGTAAAAATAGAAGAGCTTTCTACTGGCGCACTTTTGTTGGAACTCATAAAAAGGAATCCAAAGATACTGTTTGGACTGGCGAAAATGTTATTATAAGCTTTTCTATTTTTTGACGCTGTATCCCGCNNTGTATAGCTGAAGTAAAAAACCACGAGATTTCACAAGATTAACACAAGAAATTTTGGATTAATAAAGGAACCAATAAAGCGCTAAACTTGGTTACAATTATTATTCTCTCGTGAAAATCTGTGTAATCTTGTGGTTAGCTAAACAAATACCCCTTTCGAAAATGCTAAGAAGAAGCGCCACCAACCAGTATCTTCTTTATCCTTACATGCGGGGCATATTCAGAAACAGGGACTTCTTGACCATCTTTACCGCAAAATCCTATTGAGCCTCGCTTTTTATCTTTACCCACGGCATCTATGTTCTTCAGTACGTCCAGGGTCCTTCCGGAAAGAGAAACGTTTTTCAGCCTTTTTGAAAGAGCGCCCTTCTCTATCAGAAATGCCTCTTCCGCACTGAACTGAAATTCACCCCTTACTGTATCTACCTGCCCACCACGCATACCTTTCGCATAGATTCCAAAAGGCATATCCTTGCGCATATCTTCAAAATTCCAATCCCCTGCCTCAATTACCGTGTTGCTCATTCTGACCAATGGAACTTCAGAATAATCCGCAGCGCGCGCGTTCGAGGTTGGTATCGCTTCTAACCTGCCTGCGGTTTCCCGTGTATGCAAGTAAGAGACCAAAACGCCGTCTTTTATTAGCTCTGTTCTTTTTGACTTTATTCCCTCATCATCATACCTGTAATAACCATGAGAAAGCTCGATGGTCGGATCGTCAGCAACAGTTAGACCTTCATATGCTATCTCCTCTCCCAATTTATCCTTCAGTATTGATTCACCATATAAAACGTGATCTGCTTCCGCAGAATGCCCAAGCGCTTCGTGCATAAAAACACCCGCAAGCTTATTGTCCATTATCACGGTGAACTCACCAGCGGGGGGTAGTTCAGCGTCAAGCAGTCTCACCGCTTTGTCCGCTGCCTTTACGCCCACGGTCTCAGGATTCTCCTCTTCTATGGCTTCAAACCCCGCCACTGCTCCTATGCTCTCTGTGCCTTCCTGCAGGACATTCCCCTTTCTCGCTACTGTGCGCACACGCATAAAAACCGCGGGCGTCTCCATTACAATATAACTTCCATCCGAATTCGCATATATCTTCTCCTCGTAACCATCCAGGTATAAGATGGAGACAGCTTTTATGTAAGGAGAGTGTTCCTTCGCAGCTTTATGCACTTCTTTAACCATGCGCTTCTTCTCTTCAATACTGACATCATCCGGGTTTATTTTCGGTTTTAGCTTAAAATAGTCGTTCTTTGGCGTTGTATCCGCTATTTTTACGGCTTCTGCCTTCTTTTTGGATGCTGACCGCGATAGCGCTCTACCGATGTTCAAAGCGTCTACAAAAGTATCCTTTAACCTGGCTAATGTGATGTCATTCGAGGAAGAGAACCCCCACGAGTTTTTATAGCAGACTCTTACGCCTGCGCCCTGGTCCATACCATAACTCATCTCCCTGAGGACATCATCTCTTAGTTCGATAACCGTTGCGGAACCCTTCTCAATACGAATATCTGCATACCTTACTCCGGCATTTCTCGATACCACAGAATCTATCGCTTTTTTTAGCTCTTCTTCCATCATAAATAAAATAAAAAAGTTGGGAGAATATTTATTTATAAGTGAAAAGGGAAATAAAATTTAAGTAGAAGCGGGGCCGTAGCTCAGACTGGGAGAGCGCTCGGCTGAAGACCGAGTTGTCCCGAGTTCAAATCTCGGCGGCCCCATTAAACCTTTTCTTGAAGAGGGATGCTGAAAAAAGATGAAAAAAGAGTTAAAAATAGTGCCAATCAAAAATGGAACTGTTATTGACCATATCACAGCAGGGCAGGCGCTGAACGTGTTGAAAATATTAGGGATAAATGCAAGGACAGACGCGGTTTTAAGCGTTGTGATGAACGTGAGAAGTAAGAAGATGGGGAGAAAGGACATAGTAAAAGTGGAAGACCGGGAGCTAAATCCTGAAGAAGTTGATAAAATCGCTTTGATCGCGCCAAACGCGACAATAAATATAATACGTGATTCCGAAGTGATGGAAAAGCACAGTGTTTACCTTCCGAAGTCAATAGAGGGTATTATAAGATGTGCTAATCCTAATTGCATATCCAATGCGGAAACGGAGCCGGTTATTTCAAAATTCATCACGGTGAGTGAGAATCCTCCTCGATTCAGATGCTTTTATTGCGAAAGGATAATAGAGGACGTGTCCGGAAGTTTGTAAACAAACCTTTCTTTAAAATTAACAAGATAAAAAGAAAGAAGTGATAGGCGAGGGCCGGTAGATCAGTTGGAAGATCACTCGCTTGGCGTGCGAGAGGCCTCGGGTTCAAATCCCGACCGGTCCATCATGGCAGAGAGAGGACCACATCCAACCCTCAGGATTAAAGGGACAAAAAGCCATTCTTTGTTAGGAAAGAAGATCGTTTTAGGTGTTACTGGCTCTATCGCGGCTGTTAAAACCGTTGAACTTGCACGTGAGTTGATAAGACACGGTGCAGACGTGTATGGCGTGATGAGTGAAGCAGCAACGGAAATAATTCACCCTTATACGCTTCATTATGCTACGGGGCACGAAGTGATAACGAAATTAATGGGTAACATAGAGCATGTAGAGTTTTTGGGGATGGCGGGTTCGGCGGACCTTTTTATCATCGCTCCGTGCACTGCAAACACGCTAAACAAAATCGCCGGAGGCGTCTCTGATACAACTGTGACCGCATTTGCAACCACCGCATTCGGGTCCGGGATTCCCATTATCGTGGTGCCAGCAATGCACGAGACTATATATAAGAGCCCGGTTCTGATAGAGAACCTCGACAGGCTGAGAAGTCTTGGCGTTACCGTCATAGAACCCAAGATTGAGGAAGGGCTTGCGAAAATCGTCTCGACCACGGACATAATTCTTACTGTTGAGCATGTACTTTCGCCAAAGAAGCTTGCAGGAAAACGCATCCTCATCACCGGCGGTCCCACCATCGAGCCGATAGACCCTATAAGGATATTAACAAACCGAAGTTCCGGTAAAACGGGAATTGAAATTGCAAAGGAAGCGTATAAACAAGGTGCTGGGGTTACGCTCCTACACAGCAGAGAGTTGAGTTTGAGAGGGATAAAAGAAATCAAAGTGGAAACAGCACGTGAAATGATCGATGCATGCGTTAATGAACTTCAGGAAGGGAAAGAGAAAGGGGAAGGATATGATGTGCTTATATCCGCAGCCGCTATCTCTGATTTCACCGTTGCGCCATCGGAAGTGAAAATTCCATCAGGCGAGGATTTCTATTTGCATCTCGTTCCCGCCGGGAAGCTGATAGAAGAAGTGAGGAATGAATTCCCGGAACTTGCTATCGTGGGATTTAAAGCGGAAACGAACGTTTCTGAAGAGGAACTGATAAGAAGTGCGCGGAAAAAGATGGAAAGATATAACTTTGCTATGGTAGTTGCAAACGACGTTGGCAAGGGTGGGATAGGAACAGAAGAGAACGAGGTATATATAATAAGAGAAGGCGTGGAAGAGATAAAGCATGTGAAAGGTGTAAAGAGCCGGATAGCAGAGGAGATAGTGGGGGAATTGGCAAAGCACTTTTCAAACATATAATATAAATAAAAAGCAATAGGTAATTCTATGACCGTAGAATTTTCACCTGCATCGGAAAGCCAGATAACGAGAGCGATAGTAGGAGAATTTGCAAAAGAATTTGAGAACTACGTGGAGACAGAGGTAATCATAGTAGGCGGTGGTCCGTCCGGATTGATGGCAGGTAAGGAACTGGCATCCAAAAGTGTAAAGGTATTGATTATAGAAAGAAACAACTATTTAGGTGGTGGATTCTGGCTTGGCGGGTTTTTAATGAACAAGCTCACGGTCAGGTCGCCGGCAGAAAGCATTCTGGATGAGCTTGGAGTGCCGTATAAAGAATATAGCGAAGTCAAGGGGTTATACATTGCTGATGCTCCTCAGGCATGTGCGAAATTAATTGCTGCGACCTGTGATGCCGGTGCGAAAATATTAAATATGACTTCACTGGATGATGTGGTTCTTCATGACGAGAAGGTAAGTGGGGTGGTGGTGAATTGGACAGCAGTTTCAGCTCTGCCACGCGAAATAGCCTGTGTTGACCCTGTCTCTCTGGAATCTAAAGTCGTGATAGACGCAACGGGTCACGATGCCTCTGTGGTAAAGAAGTTGGAGGAAAGGGGGCTGCTTAAGACAAAAGGACAGGGTGCGATGTGGGTTGAGAAGTCAGAAAATCTTGTGGTAGAGCATACTTCTGAATTTTATCCCGGGTTGATAGTTACCGGAATGGCTGTCTCCGCGGCTTACGGACTTCCAAGAATGGGTCCTACTTTTGGTGCGATGTTGATGTCCGGGAAAAAAGCGGCGGAAGTTGCTATTGAGAAGCTCAGGGTGTGACTTCTCTCACACCTGATTTCCCATACGTCTTTTGCACCACTATTACATGAACACTTGGGTCAGTTACAGTTAGCTGACTTGGAGTGATCAGCAAGCACTCTGACTCTTTCATTGACGAGATCATCATTTTGTATATCTCTTCTCGATTCCTCGGGTCCATGTGCAAATCAAACTCGTCCACTGCCCTGAAGGGCGAGCGCAGCAGTTGCTGGATTGACAACAGGAACGCCATTATTGATGCGGTCTTCTCACCTCCGCTTTGCGTATAGTAATCAAACAGAACAGGAGGAGAGCCACGGAACCCAACGAAAAGTTCCAAACCCGCATTTTCTATATCATCATCCTCGATACCCACCAGCCGTGCTAAACCAGAAGCACCTATGCATGCCAGAATTTTCTGAAAAGACGAATTGATAGAATCTAAAAGGTCGGTTACCGCCTTACGCCAGATTTTCTTCCTCGCTTCGAGTTCGCGCAGCCCTTCTCGTTTATTCGCCGCTACTATCTCCGATTTCGCTTTTAATTCCTCAAACAACTTCGAGTAGTTGGAGAAAATTTCTTCTGTCTCTTCCGGTATATCGCCCAGAGCTTCTATTTTCGCACCCACCAAACTCATTTCATTCTCTATTTCGCTCTGTTTTCTTTCTGTTTCTATCCTCTCACCCGCTTTTTTTATCATTGGTGCCAGGTCCGCTAACTTTTGGTTCACGTGCTCCATCTCTGCTTTGATCGTCTTTATATCTGCTTCAAGCATGTCACGTTTAAATCGCAGCACTTCTTCCTTTACTCGATAGCTTATATAAGCATCCAGGTTCGATTCCAGACTTCTTTCAATACCACCAAGTTCGCTTTGCACCTTGTTTATTTCCTTTTTCAGCTCTTCCTTCCTTTTAATCGCTTCTTTTAGTCTTTTTCCTATTTCCTCTACCTCTTTTTTCTTTTGTAATTCGCTAAAAATCCGTTCGTCTTCTTTTAGATGCTCAATCAGAGACTCAAATCTTGTCGCTTCCTTCTCTAAGTGCAAAAGTTCATAAAAGGATTCCTTAGAATTGACTTTCCATGAATCCAGTTTTCCCTGCCATATTTTTATCTTTTCTTTTGTCTCCTCGAGCTCTGCCAGATTCGATTCAAGCGCATATCTCTTCACGTTAAGCCGTTCCTCAAGCAATCTCAACGCCGCTTCCTGTTTTATCACGCGTGCCCATATCGCTTCTCTTTTCAACCTTCTTCTTCTCTCCACCAGCTCTTCCCTCAGCAGATACTTTTCATGCATCTCTTTCCAGTAGCCAAGGCTCTCTTTTGCTCTTCCAAGCAGTTCAGAAATTGACTCATCTTCGCTTATGATTGACTCAAGCCTGTTCTTCGCTTCTATCACCTTTTCTCGGTATGCACTGAAGCCAACCGCCTCTTCCAACAGCTTTAGCTTCTCCTGCGGTGACGTCAGGCAGAATCGTTCCATTGTGTTCTGATGCATTATTATCAGCATATTGTTTGGGTCGAGTCCAAAGCCTTTGAATAGCCGGGCAACTTCTTCGTAGCTTATCTGTTTATAATCTGCTTCCCACCAGTAGTTCCCGTCTTTTCTCAGATATCTTGACAGCATGAAAGTATCGCCGTCCGAAAAACTGATTGGTCTTCTTCCATTTGTTTCTTTGTTATCAAACACCAGAGTAATTCTTGCGATTTCCTCGCCTCGCCTTATCAAGTCCCTCAGCCTCTTGCTTCTCTCCGTGTATATCTGTCCCAAAGCAACGGAAATCGCTAATAGAATAGATGACTTCCCTGCACCATTCGGACCTGAGATCAGATTAAGTCCTCGTTTTAGCGGTATTCTCGCATATTCGTAGGACATAAAATTCTCTAAGATTATCTCTTTCAGCCAGATGCTTGGTTCTTTAGCAGTTAATGCGATCATTGTTTCTCTGATTAATTAACGGTTTCACTTATATTAATTCATTGTAATTGCTCAATATCTTGTGGGAAGAAAATCCTAAATACTAAATCCGAAATCCTAAACA